>CAJYKY010000590.1 GCA_913775005.1 uncultured Achromobacter sp. | reverse complement strand
GCTGATACTCCAGCACCTGGCGCTTTTCCTCGACGACAAGAATCTCGTCCAGCCCTTCGGCAAACTGCTGCATGCCGGTGGATTCCAGCGGCCACACCATCCCCACCTTGAACAAGCGCAGCCCGATACGCCGGCACACGGCTTCAGACAGCCCCAGGTCGGACAGCGCCTGCCGCGTGTCCAGATACGCCTTGCCAGACGTCATGATGCCAAAGCGCGCGTCGTGCTGCGGCACGTGCCACAGTTCGCGGTTCAGCTTGTTGGCGCGCGCATAGGCCAGCGCGGCATACAGCTTGTAGTCCAGCAGCCGGGCTTCCTGCTGTAGCGGCGTGTCAGGTATCCGGATGTTGAGGCCGCCCGTGGGCATGATGAAATCTTCGGGCAGCTGGATCTGGACCCGCTGCGGGTCCACGTCCACCGAGGCCGACACCTCCACGATGTCGGTAATGCATTTCATGCCCACCCAGACGCCCGCGTACCGGCTCATGGCCCAGCCGTGCAGGCCGTAATCCAGCACCTCCTGGACGCTGGCCGGAAACAGCGCGGGGATCATACAGGCCTTCAGGATGTGATCACTCTGGTGCGGCAAGGTGGACGACTTGGCGGGGTGGTCGTCGCCCGCCACGACCAGCACGCCGCCATGGCGCGACGTGCCTGCCGCATTGGCGTGCTTGAAGACGTCGCCGCAGCGGTCAACGCCCGGCCCCTTGCCGTACCACATGCCAAACACACCGTCGTACTTCGCGCCCGGAAACAGGTTGACCTGCTGCGTGCCCCAGACGGCGGTGGCCGCCAGATCTTCATTGACCCCCGGCTGGAACTCGATGTGATGCGCCTTCAGATGCTTGGCCGCCTTCCACATGTTCTGGTCCACCCCGCCCAGCGGCGACCCCCGATAGCCCGACACGAAGCCTGCTGTGTTCAGGCCCGCCTGCGCATCGCGCACCCGCTGCATCATCGGCAGGCGGACCAGCGCGTGGATGCCGCTCATCCAGGCGCGGCCGGATTGCAGGGTGTATTTGTCGTCAAGCTGAACAGACTGAAGCGCCGCGTGCAACGCGGGCGTAAGGGGGGCATTCATGTCGACTCCAAGATCCTGAAGGCCCCCACCAGCTTCGCGTGGCGCGCTTGGGCGCACGCGGGCCAACTAGGGCCGTGAAAGTGAAGTGATGGCGCTTATCGCGCGATAGGTCAGACAGTTGTAACCGGTCGCCCCAGCCCCGGCAATAGGGCGATGCGCTATATAGGGCGATGCGATAATGTGCGCCATGGAATTCGCCCCTAGAATCGTCGCGTGGCAGCGCCAACATGGCCGCCACGATCTGCCCTGGCAAAACACGCGTGACCCGTATCGGATCTGGCTGTCCGAAATCATGTTGCAGCAGACGCAAGTGGCCACTGTGATCCCGTATTACGACCGCTTCCTGCAACGCTTTCCGGATGTTGCCGCGCTGGCCGCCGCCGCCCAGGAAGACGTGATGCCGTACTGGGCCGGGCTGGGCTACTACGCCCGCGCCCGCAACCTGCACCGCTGCGCGCAAGCCATCGTGCGCGACTGGAACGGTCGCTTTCCGCCCACCGCACTAGACATCGCCACCCTGCCCGGCATCGGCCGGTCCACTGCGGCGGCCATTGCCGCGTTTGCGTATGGCGAGCGTTCGCCCATCCTGGATGGCAACGTCAAGCGCGTGTTCACCCGCCACTTCGGCATTGCCGGCGACCCGGCCAAGCGCGATGTCGAAACCCGCCTATGGGCGCTGGCCGACGCGCAGGTGGACGCTGCGCCCGGCCTGGACATGGCCGCGTACACGCAAGGTTTGATGGATCTGGGCGCTACGCTGTGCACGCGCGGCAAGCCCGCTTGCGACAAGTGCCCAGTGGCGGACAGCTGCGTCGCCCGCCGTGAAGGCCGCCAGGCCGAACTGCCCACGCCCAAGGTGCGCAAGGCGATTCCCGAACGCGAGACCTGTATGCTCGTGCTGCAACACGAGGGCGCTTTCCTGTTGCAGCAACGGCCCGAACCTGGCATCTGGGGCGGGCTGTGGAGCCTGCCGGAATTTGATGTGTCTGGCGACCCGGAATCTGCGTCGCGCGCGCTGGGTCTGGAGCCCGAGCAGCGCTACGAACTTGCCGCATTCGCGCATACCTTCACGCATTTCCGCCTGCACATCCGCCCGTGGCTCGTGCCCGTGCGTGCGGCGGGCCTGCGGGAATCGACGCTGCCCGAACGTTGGGTACACGCGGACAATCTTGCCGCGATGGCGCTGCCGGCGCCCGTGAAAAAGCTGTTGCAGGGCCTGGTGGATGCCGGCATGCAGGACAGCCTGTTTGGCGCTGGGAAGGGTTGATACCGTCCGCTCACGCCGCTTGCTGCGCCGCGCCACTCAACAGCATCACCAGCTTCAGATCGGGGTGCGTCGCAAGCCGGAACGTGATCTGCTGAAACGCCAGCTTGCCCTCGCGCGGATGCTGGAATTCGCGCAGCCCGCCTTCGCGCTCGACCACCGCATGCCGCGTCCACCAGTGAGCGAACACCGGGCTTTGCAGGCTTAGCGTATCCAAGAGGCCCAGCACTGCGGGTTCGTCCAGATGCGCGCCCGCATCGGCGCGAAACTCCGCCACCACACGGCGCGCCCGCTGGTCCCAGTCCACCACCAGCTCGCGTGCGGCCGGGTCCATGAAGATGTAGCGCAGCAGGTTCGGTTGCGCATCGCGCGTGGGCCAATCATCAAACAGCTCGCGCAGCGCGTCGTTGTAAGCCAGCACGTTCCACGCGCGATCCAGCACATAGGCTGGCGCATTGATTGCGTTCACGCATTCCTGTAGCGGGCCGGGTGCTGCGCCCGCGTCATCGCGGGCATGGTGGGGGTCGGCGCAATCCGCCAGGTCGAAGAGGTAGGCGCGTTCGGCACGCGCCAGTTGCAGCACGCCGGCAATGCGTGACCACACGGACGGCGACACCGACACTTCGCGCCCCTGCTCGATCCACGTGTACCAGGTGACGCTGATCCCGCACAGCTGCGCGACCTCTTCGCGCCGCAGGCCTGGCGTGCGGCGGCGCATGCCTTCGGGCAGGCCGGCCATCTGCGGCGTGATGCGGGATCGGGCGCTGCGCACAAATTCGCCCAGCGCGTGGCGGCGCAACGCCGAGCCGTCGTGGCTGGCAACGCCATGGGGGGAAGTAGTCATACCAGGATAAGCAATGGGCTTGTACGTGTATAAGGGTGGGCCTATCTTAGCGCTTCAACATCAGCCCCTGCACCTGACTTTCAGCACAACGCCACAAAGGACCCTCATGACCGCCAGCACCCACGACGCCGCCGTCGACCGCCAGTTCAGCCCGCGCGCCACGGCCTACCTGACCAGCGCCGTTCACGCCCAAGGCGAAGACCTGCTGCAAATGGCCGGCATCGCCCGCCAGCACCCCGACGCGCGCGTGCTGGACCTGGGCTGTGGCGGCGGCCACGTGAGCTTTCACGTGGCGCCCGAAGTCAAACACGTGACGGCCTACGACCTGTCGCAGCAGATGCTGGACGTAGTCGCGGGCGAAGCCGCCAAGCGCGAGCTGGCCAACCTTGTCACCCGTCAGGGCAAGGCCGAATACCTGCCGTTTGCCGATGGCGAATTTGACCTGGTCATGTCGCGCTATTCCACGCACCACTGGCAGGACGCCGGCCGGGGCTTGCGCGAAGCGTTCCGCGTGCTCAAGCCTGGCGGCATTGCCGTGTTCGCCGATGTGGTGTCGCCCGGCGAGCCGCTCCTGGACACGTGGTTGCAGACCATCGAAGTGCTGCGCGACACCTCGCACGTGCGCGATTACTCGGTCGCTGAATGGACGCGCATGCTGACCGAGGCCGGCTTCACGCTGCAAGGGCTGTCGCCGCGCCGCCTGCCGTTGGAATTCCAGACTTGGGTCACGCGCATGCGCACGCCCGACACGCTGGTCACCGCGCTGCGCCACATGTTCGGCATTGCGCCGGACGTGGTTCGCGCGCATTTCGACGTCAAAGAAGACAGCTCGTTCACCAGCGACACGGCAACGATCGTGGTCAGGAAGCCGGGCTGATTTCCTGGTCCAGTGCGCCCGCCACGCCGCACTCGCGCAAGCGCTGCGCCGCAAGCGCGACGGCGCGCACGAATCGCGGATCGTCACCCAGGTCCGCGAACACCGTCTTCAAACCGGTCAGCATTTGCGTCCAGGCCAGCAACGCGGCCGGCTCCATGCCCACGTGTTTCGCAGCATGTTCCGCCTGCGCGTAGCGTTGCGCCAACTCAACGGCCAGCGGATCCTGGATGTCGTAGGCGCAGCCGGCCTCGTCTACGCCCCGCAGGAAATGCAGCCACGCCGCCACGGCCAGCGCCAGCCTGCCTATCGGCAAGTCCGCCGCCAGACGCGCGCGCACCGTATCCAAAAGGCGCTGGGGCAACTTCTGCGACCCGTCCATCGCAATCTGGCGGGTCTGATGTTTTAACGCCGGGTTCTCGAAACGCTGCAACAGCCGTTGCTGATAACGCGCCAGGTCCAGACCCGGCAACGGCGGCAGCGTCGGCACAATTTCCTCTTGCAACAGCGCCGCCAGATAGGCTTTCAATGCCGGCTGCGCCATCGCCTGATCCACGGTAGTCCAGCCCGCCATCACGGCCAGGTACGCCAACGCCGAATGCGTGCCGTTGACGGTGCGCAGCTTCAAGGTTTCAAACGGTGCGGCCTCGACCACGAAACGCGCGCCACCGAGCGTCCAGTCGGGCCGGCCCGCCGCGAACTGGTCTTCAACCACCCACTCCAGATACGGCTCTGCCAGCACTGGCCATGCGTCGTCCATGCCCAGCGCACGGGCCACCTCAAGCCGGTCGCCGTCGGTCGTGCGCGGCACAATGCGGTCCACCATCGAGCACGGAAACGCGCACAACGCGTCGATCCAAGCCGCCAACTCCGAGTCAACCTGCTGCGCAAACGCCAG
>CAJYKY010000589.1 GCA_913775005.1 uncultured Achromobacter sp. | reverse complement strand
TCAAACCGGCCGCGCACTTGACGCATAGCGGCGTGGTGGGCGTTTTTGCCACCACCGGCACGCTGGCAAGCCCGAAATTCGCCGCGCTGGTGCAGCGCGAGGCGCCCGAGGTGCGCATTCTGCTGCGCCCTTGCCCGCAATGGGTCACGCTGGTGGAACAGGGCGAACTGTCCGGCGCCGCCGTCGACGCAGCCGTCGCGGCTCCCGTGGCGGAACTGCGTGCGGCGGGCGCTGATGTGCTGGTGCTGGGCTGCACCCATTTCCCCTTTTTGCGCGACGCCATCCAGGCCGCCGCCGGACCTGGCGTGCCGCTGCTGGAAACCGGCGCCCCGGTCGCGCGCTGGTTAAGGCACCAGTTGCAGGAGCGGGGGCTGCTGCGCCCGGCGGATGCGAGTGTGGCGGCTGGCGGATATGCGGGTGCCGGCGCCAGTGCCGAAGCCAGTGCCGGTGTCGACGCGGGAGCCGACGCCGGTGCTAACGCGAGTGCCAGCGCCAGCCGTAGCGCCATCGCGGCCGCCACCAGCCCTCCCCCCTTGGGCGATCTCCGTCTGGAAACCACCGGCAGCGCGCCAGCGTTGGCGGCGTTGGCCAGCCGGCTGCTGGGCCAGCGCGTTGAAGCCTTCATGACGCCCGAGCGCTGGCGCTGATACGCAAGCTGCGGCATCCGCAGGACACCGGCGTCACCCCCCTCCTTTGCATCCAGCAAGCTCGCGGCTTGATCCGGCGCAGCGTCAGTCACGCAAATCCGACAAATAATTGGACTACAGTGACCGCTACGCCCTTGCGGCTCGCGCATAACAAGGAGACGACCATGAAACGCATCCTGATCCCCGTCGACGGCTCGCAACCCGCTTTGCACGCGGTCAAGGCGCTGCTCGATGCCCGCGCTTACGACCCCGTCGAACGCGTGGCTTTGCTCAGCGTCCAGATTCCGCTGAAGTCCGGCAAGATCGGCCGTGGCTTATCGCAGCACGATATCGACGCCTATTACCAGGACGAAGGCCGCGCCGCCTTGCAAGAGGCCAGCCAGATGCTGACCGATGCCGGCGTGCCGTTTGATATCCGCGTTGAAATCGGCGAGGCGGCCGAGACCATCGTGCGCATTGCCAACGATACCGGTGCGGACGAGATCTACATGGGAACGCGCGGGCTCGGGTCGGTGTCGTCGCTGTTCATGGGGTCGGTCGCGACACGCGTGCTGCACCTGTCGGAACTGCCCGTCACGTTGGTCAAATAAGGCGTCAAGGAGAAAACCATGCTGAATATCCTGGTCCCCGTCGACGGCTCCGACAACGCCAACCGCGCGGTGCTGTACGCGCGCCAACTGGCCCAAGGCGCGCCCGCCGCGCGCATCCATCTGTTGAATATCCAGACGCCCACGCAGGGGCGCGCCGGCATCTCGCGCTTGATCACGCAAGACATGATCGACGAGTTCTACGCCCGTGAAGGCCAGGAGGCCACGGACGAGGCGCGCAAGCTGCTCGACGTGACGGGCGCTGACTACACCAGCCATATTGAATTCGGCCACGCCGCGACCGAAATTGCCGGCTATGCCCGCGACCACGGCTGCGCCCGCATTGTGATGGGCACGCGGGGCAATGGGTCGCTGATCAATATCCTGATCGGTTCGGTGGCGAACCAGGTGTTGCAACTGGCTGATGTGCCCGTCACGCTGGTGAAGTGACGCGGCGCGGTGCGGTCTGGGCCTGCCAAGCACGGACCCAGTGCCAGTGCCAGTGCCAGAGCCAATGCCAAAGCCAGCGCCAGACCCGCCCTAAGCCTGCGGCAACGTCAGCGACACGCGCAGTCCGCCCAGCGGTGATGGGCTGGCGCGCACCTCGCCGCCGTAGGTGTTGGCCAGATCCCGCACGATATCCAGCCCCAGCCCCGAGCCGGGCTGCTGCTCGTCCATGCGCACGCCGCGCAGGAAGATGCGCTCGCGGGCGTGATCTTCGATGCCCGGGCCATCGTCATCGATGTGCACCAGCCAGCTGCCCTTGTCCGCCGCCTCTACCGACATCAGCACCTGCCCCCGCGCCCATTTGCATGCGTTGTCCAGCACGTTGCCCAGTATCTCCTGCAAGTCTTGCGCTTCGCCTCGAAACGCCTGCGCGGGCGCAAAGCCCTGCATCGTGATCCGCAGATCTCGCTGCGCATACAGACGCTGCATGACGCGGACCAGACCTTCGGCGGCAGTCTGCAAAGACGCGCGCCCGTCTGCCGCGCCCGACGATGCGGCGGCGCGTGCGCGGGCCAGGTGGTAGTCGATCTGGCGGTTCGCCATGGCCACCTGTTCCTGCACCAAGGGCGCTGGCACGTGCGCATCGCGCGCGGCGGCGTTGGACAGAATGGTCAGCGGCGTCTTCACCGCATGCGCCAGGTTGCCGGCCTGCGTGCGGGCGCGCTGCACGATCTCGGCGTTCATCGCCAGCACCTTGTTGAAATCATCGACCAGCGGTTGGATCTCGCTGGGAAAGCGGCCTTCGATGGCGCTGCCGCCCGCATGCTGCCTGGCCAATTGCTGGCGCAGGCGGGCCAGCGGCCGCAGCCCGACCACCACCTGCACGACCGCCGCCACCGTCAGACCTAGGGCCAGCGCGCCCAGCGCCATCGCCAGCATGTGGTTGAAGCGGCCGATGGGTTCGGCCAGCACGCGCCGGTCGGCCGCGACGATCAGCCGCAGCGGCGGCGCGTTGTCTTCGGCGGGCTTGAGCACGCGGGCCAACGCCGCCAGGTCCCGGCCCGCCGGGCCGGCGATATCGAAGGCCTGGTCGCCGGAGGGATCGCCGCTGCGGTCGTCACGCAAGGCAGTGCGTGGCGCAGGGTCGGCGGAGATCGTGGATGGACGTGGCAGGGCAGATGCGCCCGGCCCCGGCGATTTCAGCGTCTGATCCCAC
>CAJYKY010000588.1 GCA_913775005.1 uncultured Achromobacter sp. | reverse complement strand
GCCATATCACGTCACGCTGGTAGGCATCGGGCTGTGGTCGAACTCAGGGCATGTCGATGCCGGCAGCGGCATGGTGGCGCCCTTTGATACTGCGCGCTTTGACCTACCCGCAAAGAGTCCGTCCGTGTCGCAAAAAGGGCTGAGCGTTCGGTACGAAATCATCAATGACTACGGGGGATTGCAGGCGCAAGAAAAGCGTTTGCTCGACTGAATCGGGCTTTACCCGGTTTCGGCCTGTTATCCCTCATCGCCGCTGAGCCTCGGAGCCAGCTTTCAAAAGATGGAACATTTACCCTTACGGACAGCCGTCCGCGCTTTCGCACGCCGGTCGGCATCGTGCGCCCGCAACATCGCCTGGCGCCGCCGGCGCACGGCGGGCGCGCTGTCTGGCTCGCTGTCTGGGTCATTGACTCGGCCGCTGACTCGGTCGCTGGCGTGTGCGTGGCTGGCGTGCGCAGCGTTGCCAGGCCCCGCCGCGTCGCAAGATGAAATCGCCATCTTTGATCCCAACATGCTGGTCAAGGGCTTGGACGGCCCGACGATCGACCCGCGCCGCTTTCAACGCGTGAACTATGCCGTCGCGGGTGAACATCGGCTGGATCTATATTTCAATGGCCAGTGGCGCGGCGTGGAAGACATCACGTTCCGCCACGTGGAAGGTTTTGACAGCGCGCAGCCCTGCTATGGCGCCGCCTTGCTGGAGCGCGGCGGGCTGGATCTGGGCAAGGTGTCGCGCGCCGAGGGCGTTGACGCGCTGCCGGAAACGCAGGTCTGCGACGACCTGGCGCAGTATGTGCCAGGCGGCAAGATGCAGGTAGACATGGCGCAGCAGCGGCTCTATGTGACGTATCCGGAATACCTGCAACGGCTAGCCGTGTCGAATCGCTACGTGGACCCTGCGCAGTGGGACAGCGGCATCACGGCGGCGCGGCTGAACTACAACGCGAACGTCTTCACCACCGAAAGCAAGGGCTACCGCTCGACCCGCGGCTATAGCGGCCTGACGCTAGGGGTGAACGTGGGCGCGCTGCGCTTTCGCCATGCCGGATCCGTGACGTGGTCGTCGCGCAATGGCGCCGAGTATCAGGCCAGCTCTTACTACGTTCAAACCGACGTGCCTGCGTGGCGGTCGCAACTGTTGCTGGGGGAAAGCGCCACCAGCGGCGAATTGTTTGATGCGGTGTCGTTTCGCGGCGTGCAGCTCAGCAGCGATGACCGCATGCTGCCCGAGACCTTGCGCTACTACACGCCCATCGTGCGCGGCACCGCCAACAGCAATGCCAAGGTGTCGGTGTACCAACGCGGCTTTCTTGTCTATGAAACCACTGTGGCCCCGGGCCCCTTCGCCATCGAAGACGTGCGCGCCAACAGTTATGGCGGCGACCTGGACGTACGCGTCACCGAAGCCGACGGCAGCACGCGCAGCTTCGTGGTGCCTTTTGCGACGATTGTGCAGCTGCTGCGGCCCGGCACCAGCCAATACAGCGTGACCGCCGGCCGCGCCGCCGATCCCGGCCTGCGCAGCAGTTCGCAGTATGTGCTGCAAGGCACCGTCAAGCGTGGCGTTGGCGATACCGTCACGGCCTATGGCGGGCTGGCGTTCACCGACCACTACCGATCGATGCTGCTGGGCGCGGCCACCAGCACGCCCATTGGCGCCTTTGCCGCCGACGTGACCGGGGCGCGGGTAGATCTGCCGCAAGCCGGGCAGCGCAGTGGCGCCAGCTTCCGCCTGACCTACAGCAAAGACCTGCCCAACAGCGGCACCAGCTTTTCCCTGCTGGCCTATCGCTATTCCACGAGCGGCTACGTTGGTCTGGCCGATGCCGTCGCATTGCACAGGCAGCGGTGGCAAGGTACATCGCTACGCACGCGGGCAATGCGCAGCCGCTTCGATATGAACATCAACCAGACCTTGGGCGATACCTGGGGCAGCGTGTACGCGGCGGGTTCGGCGGCTGATTATTGGGACACCAGCGGCAACGCGTTGAATTTCTCGATGGGCTACAGCAACCACTGGCGCCGGGTGTCGTATTCCCTGGGCGTGCAGCGTGTGCACGACGTCATGAACAGCGGTGCAGATTGGCGCGGGCGCGGCAACAGAAGCACGCTGGTGACGCTAAGCCTGTCCATCCCGCTGGGTGGCGCGTCATCGCCAAGCTCGTCCCGGATGAACGCCTTCTACAGCGGCGATAGCCGCACAGGCAGCAGAGTATCGATGGGCGTCACGGGTGCGCTGGACGACGACAACGCCGGCACCTATTCCGTGTCCGCCTCACACGACGGCGACCGCAATGCCAATGCAGCCGACGCCAGCCTGTCCTACCAACTGCCGCAGATGTCGCTGTCCTCTAGCTTGGGGCAGGGCCAAGGTTACCGGCAAGGGTCAGTCAGCGCGTACGGCGGCGTGCTGCTGCACGGCGGCGGCGTGACCTTGGCCCAGTCGCTGGGCGAAACGGTGGGCTTGGTCCACGCCCCAGGTGCCGAAGGCGCGCGCGTGGGCTACGGCTTTAACCGCGTGAATGCGAGCGGGTACGCCGTGGTGGGCCACCTGACGCCGTATCGCTTGAACCCCGTCGAAGTAGACCCGAAAGATCTGCCCGACGACATTGAACTCAAAACCAACTCGCTAAACATCGCCCCGCGCGCAGGTGCCGTCGTCAAACTGGTGTACCCGACGCTGCGCGCAAGACAGGTGCTGATCCGCAGCCAGCTTGCCGATGGCAGCCCGCTACCCTTCGGCGCCGAAGCCATCAATGCCGCCACCGGCATCCCTGTGGGCGTGGTGGGGCAGGGCAGCCGCATCATCATGCGAGCGGAACACGACAGCGGCACGCTGCGCGTGGAGTGGGGCGCGGGCGAAGATGAACACTGCCTGGTGAACTACCGCCTGCCAGAACGCCCGGCCGACACCGCCTATGACGCACTGGATCTGCCGTGCACACCGGCCATCAACACGCTGAGGTCTCCGGCCAGCGGGCCGTTGACGCTGCGATGATGAGGGCTTGCGAATTGAACCGTCGAGACGCGTGCCGGTACCGAGTGGCGCTTTCGCATGGCGTTGTCATGATGCTGTGCGCCATGCTGATGGCGCTGGCGACCTCGCCAGCCCACGCCCAGCTTGCCGTGCTGGGCACCCGGCATATCTACCACGCCGAAGAAAAATCGCTGACGATCTCCACACGCAATTCGGGCCCTCGCCCAATCCTCGTGCAGATCTGGATGGACGAAGGCGATCGCGACGCCGATCCGAGCCGCGTGTCCGTCCCCTTCGTCATCACCCCGCCCGTGCTCCGCATGGACGCTAACGAACACGTGGCCATCACGGTCAAACATACGGGCGAGAGCCTGCCGGCGGACCGCGAGTCCCTGTACTGGATCAACTTTTTGAATATCCCCGCGCGGGATAGCAACGAGCCCAACGTGCTGAAGCTGTCGCACCGGTTCCGGATGAAGGTGCTGTACCGGCCGCCGGGCTTGGCGGGGTCGGCGAGCCAGGCGGTGGATGCGTTGCGGTGGACGTATCGCGAAGGGGGGATGGCGGATAAGCCGGCAGAGATAAGGATTAGCAATTCGTCGGCGTATTACGTGGTGTTGGCGGGGGTTGAGGTTCAGACTCGCCAAGGACCGGTCGCGCTGGAGGGGGTGATGGTTGCTCCGAAGAGCGACGCCATGGTGGCGTTGCCTGTGCGATCGCTTCCCCTGACCGAGCGCGATGCGCTGCGTTTTGAAGCGCCGGGGGACGACGGCGCCCTGGTCACGCGTAATGCCACGCTGTGGATCGGTGAATCTAATTAGAAGAAATCGG
>CAJYKY010000587.1 GCA_913775005.1 uncultured Achromobacter sp. | reverse complement strand
TTGATCAGCGTGCGTTGCTCGTACAGCGGCAGCGCAAAGGCGACGATGACGGGCCCCAACATCGCCATCAACCAGTGCGAGCCAGCCATGTAATCGCGGTAGCCGGTGTGCAGGGCGATGGCCAAGGCCAGCAGCAGTGCCGGCGCCACGACCAGCGTCGATGTCCACCAATACGCGTAACGGCGATAGAACAGCCGGGCGCAAACATAGGCCAGCACCGTGGCCACCGGCCAGAACAGCAAGTTGAACCAGAGCGCGCTGCTGTCAGGATGCATGGCGGTTCATCCAGCGATAGCAAAGGTCGATGGTCAACGCCGTGCCGGTCATCACAAGCGCGGTCCCCAGCAGGATGACAAGCAGCAGCTTCAGCCCCAGCACGCCCAAGAATTCGCGATGGTCCAGCAGCGACATAACGGCGGGCACAAAGAACAGCAGCATTTCGCCCAGCAACCAGCTGGCACCGCGATGCACGTTGCGCACCCGCAGCCGACGGGTGGACAGCAACAACAACACGAGCGCCATGCCGATGACACCGCCAGGGATAGGCAGGCCCAGGGCTTGCGCCAGCGCCTGACCTAGCAACGAGAAGGCGGCGATCAAGGCGATTTGCAGCACACGGCTGCGGCGCAACGCGATGCGCGTACGCGTCAGGAAGTGGATGCGGTGAAAGCGGGTAAGACAAAGCATGGCGGACAGCGAAAACCTAACGTCAAGCGGTTGTTGTACGCCCGCGCCCGCCATAGATAAAATGAATTCATTGAATCCCCCCTATTCCATTCAGGCATATCCATGGATCTGCGACCGCTGCGCGCCTTGGTTGAAGTCGTCCGCCAAGGCGGTTTTTCCCAGGCGGCCAAAGTCATCTACGCCACCCAGCCCACCATCAGCAAGGCCGTGCGCCAGTTGGAAGACGAGCTGGGCATGCCGTTGCTGGACCGCCACGCGCAACCCATCCGGCTGACCGAAGCGGGCGAAATCGTCTATCGGCGCGCGTTGACGATGCTGGCCGAACGCGATGACCTCTACGCCGAACTGGACGAACTCAAAGGCCTCAAGCGCGGCGTGCTGCGGCTGGGCTTGCCGCCGCTGGGCAGCAGTTCGTTGTTTGCGCCGATGTTTGCGCGGTTTCGCAGCCGCTATCCGCAGATCGAAATCAGCCTGGTGGAGCATGGCAGCCGCCGGCTGGAAGAAATGGTGATGGCCGGCGAGATCGAGCTGGCCGCCTCGCTGAAACCCGTGCCGGATCATATGGAATGGCAGCCCGTCGCGCGCGAACCGCTGGTGGCGTTGATGCCGGCCGATCATCCCCGCGCACGCGCCACGTCGGTAGGGCTGGACGAACTGCGCGCGTCGCCATTCATGCTGTTCGAGACCGGCTTTGCGCTGAATCGCATCATTCACGACGCCTGCCAGCGGGCCGGTTTTGCGCCGGCCATCGCCGCCCGCAGCGGGCAAATCGATTTCATCGTGGCGCTGGTGGCGGCCGGCCTGGGCGTGGCCTTCCTGCCCCGCATTACCGCGCGCGAAGACCTGCACGCCGGGGTTTGCAAGGTGCCGCTGCGCGATCCGGGCACCGACTGGGAGATGGTGCTGGTGTGGCGGCGCGGCGGGTATCTGTCTTATGCGGCGCAGGCCTGGCTGGCGTTGACGCGCGAAGTCCATCCCGGAGTATCCTGACGCCGGAACCCAGACGGCCCGATCGGGTCACAATTCAATGCCCGCCCTGCCCCGCCTCTCTGCCCGCCGACTGTTCGTCGCCGCCCTGCTCGTCGTCTCCAGCGTCGTTGGCTGTTCGCACCTGGATTCCTGGCAGCGCCAGACCATCTTTTCTCCCCAGTCCGAACCTCAAACCTGGTGGCGAGAACCCGCCGCCGGCACCCAGGTCTATGACCTTGCGCTGGCCAATGGCGACAAAGTCCGCGCCTGGTATCTGCAAAGTCCGAAAGCTGGCGCGCCCACCGTGCTTTACCTGCACGGCGCACGCTGGAATCTGAACGGCAGCGCCTTTCGCATCGACGGCTGGACGCGCATGGGTTATTCGGTGCTGGCCATTGATTACCGCGGTTTTGGCGCGTCCACGCCGCGCCTGCCGTCGGAAGAAAGCGCCTTGGAAGACGCCATGGCCGGGCTGAAGGAATTGGCTCGCGTGCAGCCCGATCCCGCCCAACGCTTCGTGTACGGTCACAGCTTGGGCGGCGCCATCGCCATCGACCTGGCCGCGCGGCCCGAGCAGCCTGAGTTCGCCGGGCTGATCGTGGAATCCAGCTTCACCAGCATCGGCGCGATGCTGGGCACGTTGCGCTGGGGCAAGGTTCCCGGCGCAAGCCTGCTTGTTACGCAGCCCTTCGATTCCGTCGACAAGCTGGCGCGCATGCACACCCCCATGCTGTTCATGCATGGCACTGCCGACCGCGTGGTGCCGCACACCATGAGCGACGAACTGTTCGCCGCCGCGCGCAACGTGGCGCCCGAACTCAAGCGCCTGGTCAAGATCGAAGGCGCCTCGCACTCGGGTGCATTTCGCAGCGGGCCGCAGTACGAGGCCGCCGTGAAGACGTTCATGCAGGATGCGTCGAAGGCGTATCAGACCAAGACCGCAGGCAGCGAAAAGTCCAATAGCGCGGGCAACAAGCCTGCCAAGAACCAAACCAGCTGAGCCAGCGGCGCGTGATCGGGGTTTGGCCTTCCAACGCGCCTTTCGCCCCGCCTTCCCGCCCGTCTCCCCCCGTTTCTCCACCGCCGGGAAAACCCGTTCTCGGGAAACTCCTATATAAAAATATCTACTAAATATATTTAACGAATATTAGACTTTGCTCCTGCTCGGCGCTGCGCTTCGGTGGCGACGGCATCTTCAGGAGAAGCCAGTTGAGTAACGTGCGTTGGCAGGGCGTATTTCCTGCCGTAACCAGTAAGTTCCATGCCGACGAAACCCTCGACTTCGAAGCCATGCGCAAGCATTTCAGCTTCCTGATCGACAACGGCGTTCACGGCCTGGTCACCTGCGGCTCGCTGGGCGAAGCCAGCACCCTGACGTTGGAAGAAAAGCTGGAGGTCACGCGTTGCGCGGTTGAAGTCAGCGCCGGCCGCATTCCCGTGCTGGCCAACGTGTCCGAAACCAGCACCCGTGAAGCGCTGCGCTTCATCAAGGCGGCCGTTGCGCTGGGCGTGGACGGCTTCATGCTGATGCCTTCCCTGATCTACGTGGCCGATGCACGCGAAGCCATGCAAAGCATCCGCACCATGGCCGAAGCCGCGCAAAAGCCCTGCATGATCTACAACAACCCGGTCGCCTACCGCGTAGATCTGAAGCCCGAACACATGGTGGAACTGGCCGACTGCCCGTGGCTCGTCGCCATCAAGGAAAGCAGCGACGACATCCGCCGCGTGACCGACCTGCGCAATGCGCTAGGCACGCGCTTCCAGCTGTTCATTGGCGTGGACGATCTGTCGTTCGAAGCGCTTGCGCTGGGCGCGGACGGCCTGCTGGCCGGCCTGGTCACCGCCTTCCCCCGCGAAACCGTGGCGCTGTACGACCTGATGAAGGCCGGCAAGTCGCAAGAAGCGCTGGCGCTGTATCAGTGGTTCACCCCGCTCTTGCACCTGGATGTGTCCACCAAGCTCGTGCAGAACATCAAGCTGGCCGAGACGCTGGCGGGCGTGGGCAACGAGCATGTGCGCCGCCCGCGCCTGCCGCTGGCAGGCGCAGAACGCGAACGCTGCACGGCCATCATCCAGGCCGCGATGGCCAAGCGCCCCGCGCAATACCAGTCGACCTGACCGCCGGCCGCCATACCGGCATCCCGTAGCACGAACGCGTTGGCGCGCGGCGGCTTCCGCTGCGCGCCAGGGCCTGTCTTCCTGCACGCCTATCGGACACCATGCAAAGCGACATCATCCTTCAGACCCGCGGCCTGACCAAGGAATTCCGGGGCTTCGTGGCGGTCAACAACGTCGACATGAGCGTGCGGCGCGGCGCCATCCATGCGCTGATTGGCCCCAACGGCGCGGGCAAGACCACGTTCTTCAATCTGCTGACCAAGTTCCACATTCCGACGCGCGGCGAGATTCTGTACGACGGCGTGGACATCACGCAGGAACGCCCGGCGCAGACAGCACGGCGGGGGATTGTGCGTTCGTTCCAGATCTCTGCCGTGTTCCCGCAATTGTCGGTACGCGAGAACGTGCGCGTGGCGCTGCAACGCAAGCTGGGCGTGGACTATTGCTTCTGGCGGTCAGAGCGCACGCTGGAAAGCCTGCACCACCGCGTGGAAGAACTGCTGGACCAGGTGGGCCTGCGCACGCATCTGGACGTGGCAGCGGGTGACCTTCCCTATGGCCGCAAGCGCACGCTTGAAATCGCCACCACGCTGGCGCTGGAGCCTGAACTGCTATTGCTGGATGAACCCACACAGGGCATGGGCCACGAGGACGTGGACCGCGTGAAGCATCTGATCAAGCAGGTGTCGGCGGGCCGGACGATCCTGATGGTGGAACACAACATGAAAGTGGTGGCGGACATCTCCGACACCATCACCGTCTTGCAGCGCGGCGAGATCCTGGCCGAAGGCCCCTACGCAACCGTGTCCGAAAACCCGGCTGTGCGCGAAGCCTACATGGGAGCCGATGATGAATGACGCCGCCGTGCACACGCCCTTGACGACAGACGCCAGCAACATGCTGGAGATCCGCAACCTGCACGCCTGGTATGGCGAATCGCACATCCTGCATGGCATCGACCTGGACGTGAAGCCCGGCGAGTGCATCACGCTGCTTGGCCGCAACGGCGCGGGCCGCAGCTCCACATTGAAATCCATTCTGGGCCTGGTGGGCCGCCGCAGCGGATCCATCAAGATTCAAGGGCAGGAAACGGTGGGCATGCCCACCCATAAGATCGCGCGCCAGGGCATTGGCTATTGCCCGGAAGAGCGCGGCATCTACGCATCGTTGACCGCGGAGGAGAACCTCATGCTGCTGCCCTCGGTGGGGCCGGACGGCATGTCGGTGCAAGAGATCTACACCATGTTCCCCAACCTGAAAGAGCGCGCGCACAGTCCTGGCACGCGGCTGTCAGGCGGAGAGCAGCAGATGCTGGCAATGGCGCGCATCCTGCGCACGGGCGCCCGCCTCTTGTTGCTGGATGAAATCACCGAAGGCCTGGCGCCCGTCATCGTGCAGTCGCTGGGCCGGGTGATCCGGCAGCTGAAAGAACGTGGCTACACGACGGTGCTGGTCGAGCAGAACTTCCGCTTCGCCCAGCATCTGGCCGACCGCCATTACGTCATTGAACACGGCCAGGTGGTGGCCGTGATCGACCGCGCCGAGGTCCAGCAATCGCAAGACAAGCTGAACGCCTTGCTCGGCATTTGAGATTTTCGCCGTACTCCTTCCGACCGCAGTCCCCCATTCCTACACGGAGCGTAGTCAGATGAAATTGAATCGAATCGCAGCAGCGTTGCTCACCCTGGGTCTTGCCAGCGCGGCGCCCATCGGCGTGGCGCATGCCCAGGCCAAGATCAGCGACGACGTCGTCAAGATCGGCGTGTTGACAGACCTGTCCGGCGTGTATTCCGATCTGGCGGGCAATGGCTCGGTCATCGCGGCGCGGCTGGCCGCCGAAGAGATGGGCAACAAGGTGCTGGGCAAGCCCGTCGAAGTGGTGGCGGCCGATCACCAGAACAAGCCCGACGTGGCCGCCAACCTGGCGCGCGAATGGTTCGACCAGGGCAAGGTCGACATGATCACCGACTTCCCCACGGCGTCCACGGCGCTGGCGGTGATGGAGATCGCCAAGCAGAAGAACCGCGTGACGATGCCGTCGGCGGGGCTGTCCACCGCGATCCTCGGTGAAAAATGTTCGCCGCTGAATGCGCAATGGACCACCAACACTTATGCCTTGGCCGCCGGCACGGCGCGCGCGCTGGTCAAGGAAGGCAAGAAGACCTGGTACTTCATCACGGCCGACTACACCTTCGGACACTCGCTGGAAAAGGACGCCACCGAGGTCATCAAGGAAAACGGCGGCACGGTGGTGGGCGTGTCGCGCCACCCGTTCCCGGGCAATGATTTCTCTTCCTTCCTGCTGAAAGCACAAGCGTCCAGGGCCGACGTAATCGCGCTGGCCAACGCCGGCAACGACACCGTCAACGCCGTCAAACAAGCCAACGAATTCGGCATCAACAAGAAGCAGATCGTGGCGCCGCTGCTGACGTATATCTCGGACGTGCACAGCATGGGCCTGCCCAAAGCGCAGGGCATGTACCTGACCGAAGCCTTCTACTGGGACTACGACGACGCCTCGCGCGCGTGGGCCAAGAAGTTTTTCGAGAAGGCCAAGAAGATGCCCACCGCGTCGCAAGCCGGCGTGTATTCGGCCACGCTGTCCTATCTGAAAGCCATTGAAGCGGCCGGCACCGACGACGCGCCCGCCGTCATGGCCAAGTTGCGCGAGATGACCATCAACGACGCCGTGATCCGCAATGGCAAGCTGCGTGCCGACGGTGCGCTGGTACACGACATGTTGCTGCTGCAAGTGAAGACGCCCGCCGAGTCCAAAGCCCCGTGGGACTACTACAACGTGAAGTCGGTGCTCAAGGGCGACGAGGTCTTCCCCAAGCCTCAGGCCGCTTGCTCGTTGAACAAGTCGTAAGCCGATGACGCGCGCCGGGCCAGCTGCCCGGCGCCGGCCGCCGTGCGCGCGGCGCATCCCAGCACCGCGCGCTTTCCGCAATCCGACGCTACACGCCGCCCGCCGCCTACTATGTTCGACATTTCGCTTCCCGCCCTGCTCGCCCAATTGCTGGTCGGGCTGATCAACGGCTGCTTCTACGCCATTTTGAGCATGGGGCTGGCCATCATTTTCGGCCTGCTCAATATCGTCAATTTCACGCACGGCGCGCAGTTCATGATGGCGGCGTTTCTGGCGTGGATCGGCTTCACGCAGTTGCCGCAACTGCTGGGGCCGGGCGTGCAGATCAACTTCTGGGCCGCGCTGATCCTCGCGCCGCTGGTAGTGGGTGCTGTAGGCGTCCTGATCGAAAAGACGCTGCTCAAGCGGCTCTATCACCTGGACCACCTGTATGGCCTGCTGCTGACCTTCGGCATCGCGCTGATGATGGAAGGCGGCTTTCGCTACTTCTACGGCATTTCAGGCGTGGGCTACGAGCCGCCCGAGATCCTGCAAGGCGGCTTCGACCTGGGCTTCATGTTCCTGCCGGCGTATCGCGGTTTTGTGGTGGTGGCGTCGCTGACGCTGTGTTTCGCCACCTGGTATCTGTTCGAACGCACTCGCCTGGGCGCCATGCTGCGCGCCGGCACTGAAAACCCCAAGCTGCTTCAGGCATTCGGCGTGAACGTGCCGGTGATGATCACGCTGACCTACGGGTTTGGCGTGGCGCTGGCCGGCGTGGCGGGCGTGCTGGCCGCGCCTGTCATGCAGATCAATCCGCTGATGGGGTCGAACCTGTTGAACATCGTGTTCGCCGTGGTGGTGATTGGCGGCCTGGGATCCATCATGGGCGCCATCGTCACCGGCCTGGCGCTCGGCCTTTTGGAAGGCTTGACCAAGGTGTTCTACCCCGAAGCGTCCACCGTGGTCGTGTTCATCGTGATGGCCGCCGTGCTGCTGATGCGCCCCGCAGGCTTGTTCGGCAAGGAGAAATAAGGTGTCGCGCATTCCGTTTTCCATCCGCATCCTGATCCTGCTGCTGGTGCCCGCCCTGCTGGTGCCCTTCTTCCCGCACATCGTCTACCCCGTCTTCGTCATGAAGGTGCTGTGCTTCGCGCTGTTTGCGGTGGCCTTCAACCTGTTGACCGGCTTCACCGGCCTGGTGTCTTTCGGCCACGCCGCCTTCTTCGGCTGGGCGGGCTACGCCGCCGGCCAGATGATGATCCTGTTCGGCACGCGCGGCCTGCCCCCGGAAATTGCGATGGTCTGCGGCGTGGCGATGGCGGCGTTGATCGGCTTTGCGATCGGCTGGCTGGCCATCCGCCGCACCGGCATCTATTTCGCAATGATCACGCTGGCCTTGTCGCAGGTGGCGTACTTCATGGCCGTGCAGGTCGGCTGGACGCGGGGCGAAGACGGCATGCAAGGCATACCGCGCGGCAAGTTCCTGGGGCTGGTCGACCTGAGCGCCGACACCAACATGTACTACTTCGCGCTGGGCGTGTTCGTGGTGGGGTTTCTGTTCGTGTACCGGGTGATCCATTCGCCCTTCGGACAGGTGCTCAAGACCATCCGAGACAACGCGCCGCGCGCCATTTCGCTAGGTTACGATACGGATCGGTGCAAGCTGCTGGCCTTCGTGCTGTCGGCCTCGGTGGCGGGGCTGGCCGGGTCGCTCAAGGCGCTGGTGTTGCAATTGGTGGCGCTGAACGACGTATCGCTCGCCACATCCACCGAGGTGCTGCTGATGACCCTGCTGGGCGGCATCGGCACCGTGTGGGGGCCCGTCGTCGGCGCGACGCTGGTTGTCAGCTTGCAGAACTATCTTGCCACCCTGGGCGATGTCGTCACCATCGTCATCGGGCTGATTTTCGTGTTGTGCGTGTCGTTCTTCCGACGCGGGTTCGTCGGCGAATGGCTGGCCTACACGCAGTGGCGCAAAACGAAGGAAAACAATAATTGATGGCAGGAGCAGAACCCAAACGGCGCGCCGCGGACGTCGCGTACGACCAGATCGAAAGCATGATCGCCACGCTGCAATTGCAGCCGGGCAGCGCGGTCGTGGAAGCGGATCTGGTCGAGAAAACCGGCCTGGGGCGCACGCCCCTGCGCGAGGCGTTGCTGCGCATGGTCGCCGCGGGATTGATCCGGCAAGAGCCGCGGCGCGGCCTGCGCGTATCGATGATCCAGCTGGCGGATCACATGGATCTGATCCAGACGCGCCGCGCCCTGGAGCAATTGATTGCCGCCAGCGCCGCGCGGCGCGCCACACCCGCCCAGCGTACGCAGATCGTGGACTGTGCGGCGCAGATGATCCGCGCCTCGGAAGGCGGCAACCTGGACGACTACATGCACGCCGATCAGCTGCTGGATTACGTCTGTCATGAGGCCAGCCGCAATGTGTCGGCCGTGAATGCGGTGGAGCCGCTGATCATCCAGTGCCGGCGCTTCTGGTATGCGTATCAGCACGAGGGCGACATTGCCGAGGGCGCGCGCCGTCACATGCTGATGGCAGAGGGCATCGCCACAGGCAATGAATCCGCAGCCATTAAAGGCGCGGATTCATTGATGGACTATCTGGAGATGTTTACGCGCAAGGTGATTGACGCGTAGCGGCAGTTGCCGCCACCGGCGCGGCATCATCGGTGCCGCGCGGGGCCTTTCCTGGCCGGGCCTTACCTGGCCGGGCCTTGCCGCGCTGTAGCCACGCCATGACGCGCGGGCGCGAGCGGTCATAGGCCAGGTTGTACAGGAACGCGTAGGGCAGGTAGAACAGCACCAGCGCGATGTCCAGCACAAAGGCTTCCCACAAGCTGATGCTGAGCCACCAGGCGGCCAGCGGAATCACGATCAGGATCAGGCCCAGTTCAAAGCCGAAGGCGTGGACCACGCGCACGGGCATCGTGCGCTTGAAACCGTAGTGGTTTTCCACGCGATCGAATCCGGCGTTGTAAATCATGTTCCAGACCAGCGCGATCCAGGCGATCACGGCCGTCAGCACACCCATTTCAAACAGGGATTTGCCCATGGCCCAGGCAGCGACCGGCGCGCACAGTCCGATGGCCAGGATTTCAAATAGAAAGGCGTGGAAAAAGCGTTCTTTAAGGGTTTTCTTGGCTTGCGTCATGACCCACCTGAGGTCGGTTTGGATAAAACGGAGGCGATTTTCGACGATATTTCCGGTACGATAAAGATCATATCCATCGGAAATTCCGATTATTAATTTGTCCCCTGCGCGGTATCCCCGCGCTTTTCTGTTGCAGGCCATCCATGCGCCATTCCCTGGAATCTCTGGCCGCGTTTGCCCAGGTAGCGTCCGAAGGCACGTTTTCGGCGGCGGCCCGCAAGCTGGGCAAAAGCCAATCCACCATCAGCGAAACCATCGCGAACCTGGAGGTGGATTTCAACGTCACGCTGTTTGACCGCAGCCAGCGCCAGCCGTCGCTGACTGAAGCCGGGCAGGTGCTGCTCAGCCAGGCCCTGCAAGTGCTGGCCGCGAACGACCGCCTGAACCGCAGCGCCAATCAGCTATCGCAAGGTCTGGAGCCCCGGCTGACGGTCGTGCTGTCGGACACGTTCCAGTCTGAAACCTTCGAGAACATGCTCAGCCAGATCGACCAGCGCTATCCGGCGCTGCGTTTCGAATGCCTGATTGCGGAATATGAAGACGTGGTGGCGTTGGTGCAGCAGGGCCGCGCGCATCTGGGGCTGATGGCCGCGCAAGACAGCTACCCGCCCGATGTGGCGCACGCCACCTTGGCCGAGCTGTCAGAGATTGTGCTGTGTGCCGGTCGCGGGCATCCGCTGGCGAGCCTGCCGCGAGTCACGACTGAAGCATTGCGCACGCAGCGGGAACTGCGACTTAGCACGTATGAGCTGGACGACAAGGAAGCCGCCGTTCCGCATGCCACGTGGTCCGCGCCGGGCTACCTGATGCTGCTGGAAATGGCCAGCCTGGGATTTGGCTGGACCGAACTGCCGCGCTGGATGATCCAGCGCTTCGGGCGCGATCAATTGGTGGAACTGAATGTGCCGGGCTGGCCGCGCCATATCCGCGTGGATGCCGTGTGGTCCACGCGCCGCGCGCTGGGTCCGGCGGGCGCGTGGTTGCTGGAAAGCTTGACGCGCGGGTGATGGCTTGCCTGGGCTTAGCCCGCGGTGGCAGGCAAGCGCGCGATGCGCACGCCGTTGGCGCTCATCCAGTCGCCGAGCTTGGGGCTGGCGAGCACATCGAATTCGGCGCGGCGCTGGCGCGACATGGGGCTGCCGTCCTTGCAGTCCATGGCGGGATGGCACATCAGCAGATCGCCATCGCGCGCATTGAACAACCAATTCTGTAGCAGGTCCGCATAGCGGCGCTTGCCGCCCTCGAACCCATACACGCCTAGCAAGCGGCGGTTGGTGCGCAGCCCATCTTCTTGCGCCTGGCGAGCCAACGCGCCCGCGCCCAAGGCGCCGATGATGCGCGCCTTGATGGATTCTTTCAGCGGAATACCGCATTGCGTGCCGGGCGCCGTCTGGCGCAGCCAGGGCCGCGCATCGCCATAGCGGCGTTTCAGTTGCGCCAGCACGCGGTCACGAATGCCGGGCAGTTGGTGCACGTGCTGGTGCCCGTCGATGTAATCGGGCGCACGGCTGAACGCCGCTTCAAACGCATCAAACTGCTTGTTCAATTGCGCGTCGACCCAGGCAGGATCCAGCCGACCCGCGTAGGCGCTGAAGATCAGCTTGCGCAACGACGGCATGGGTTCGGCATCGGCACCGAGCGTTTCCGAGAAGTTCACATGCAGGCCAACATCGACGTTCAGCAACTTCAGGCGGCCCGCGTTCTGCGCGAACGTGGGACCCAGTGACAAGCAGCTGACCGCGCTGATGCGGCCCATGCCGGCCAACGCGATCATGCCATCATCGATGTCTGCATTCATGCCAAAATCATCACCGCAGACCACGATACGTTTGCTCATTGCATCACCTTGCATTCCCAAATCACCACGGCACTCATGCGCGCCTTTCTTAAACAAATCAGCCTTTTCGTCATGGTCGGCTGCGCTGCCGCAGCAACCCACTGGGCCGTTGCCGTGGGCTGCGTCGAAGCTTTCGCCCTGCCGCCTTTGGCCGCCAACCTGATCGGCTGGCTGATCGCCTTCCTGGTGTCTTTCACCGGCCACTATCGACTGACATTCCGGCTTTCGCCGACTCCGTGGACGATAGCGTTCCGACGTTTCTTTCTGATTTCAGCGGCCGGCTTTGCCATCAATGAGTCGGCCTACGCGTTTCTGTTGCATACCACCGACATCCCGTACGACCTGTTGCTGGGCTTGATTCTGGTGGCCTTGGCATTTGCCACGTTCATCGCCAGCCGCCTGTGGGCCTTCCGCCACAAGTCAGCCGCCTGAAGCGATAGCCGCGCCGGCCTGGATTCAGCCCGTGGCGCGGCGGGCATTGGCCGCCTTGCCCTGCCGACGGCGCACGACGTACAACGGCCGCCCCTTTACCTCGTCGAAGATGCGGGCCACGTATTCGCCCACCACCCCCAGCGAGATCAGATTGACGCCCGCAAAGAACAGCACGGCGGTGACGATGGTGGTCCACCCGGACACGGCATTGCCGGACAGAAAGTAATCGCCCACCAGATACAGCGCGTAGGACATCGCCAGCAGCGCAAACGCGACGCCCACCAAGCTGACCAGGCGGAGTGGCCACGTGGTGAAGGCCGTCAAACCATCCAGCGCCAAGCGGAAAAGGCGCAGGCTGCTGAAGCGGCTATCGCCATGCATGCGTTCATCAGGCGTATAGGGCAGCGCTTCACCCTTGAAGCCGACCCACGCATACAGGCCTTTCATGAAGCGAGTGCGTTCGGGCAGCGCGATCAGCGCATCCACCACGCTGCGGTCCATCAGCCGGAAGTCGCCCGCATGCGCCGGCACGTCGACGCCACGCGCGCTGCTCAGCAGCTTGTAGAACCAGCGGGCGCCCGAGCGTTTGAACCAGGATTCATCTTCGCGGGTTTCGCGCACGGCATAAACCATCTCGGCCCCGGCGGCCCAGCGGGCCAGCATCTGCTCGATCAGTGCGGGCGGATGCTGCAAGTCGGCATCCAGGCAGATCACGGCATTACCGCTTGCGGCTTCAAGGCCAGCGCTGAGCGCGGCTTCCTTGCCGAAATTGCGCGACAGCTGCACATAGCGAAAGCCTTCGTGCTGCGTCCATTGCGCCATCAATTCCTCGGTGCCATCCGTGCTGCCATCATCGGCAACGATGATTTCCCAGCTGGTGCACAGGGCCGACAGGCGCACGCGCAACAGCGGCAACAGCACGCGCAGGTTTTCGGCCTCGTTCAAGCACGGGATGACGCAGGTGACGCAGGTGTCATACGGCACGGCCGTGGCGCGCGACGACCACACCGACTCCAGGGGATACGCTTTGGTCAGCACTCGCGCAGGAATGGGGTCGGACCGAAATTGGATGTGCATAGGACGCTTTGGTGGGGAATACAGGACGCTATGCCGAGCAGTATGGGCAGGGGCTCGTCGAATTTTCATGAAATGCGATGCACGCCTGGAAGAGTTCGCTCCCCATTTATTCCGTTCGCCCAACGTGCACGCCTGCCTTCCCTTGTCCGCCCCCTTGTCCGCCCCCGTTGAAGATTCCTTGAGAATGAG
>CAJYKY010000586.1 GCA_913775005.1 uncultured Achromobacter sp. | reverse complement strand
CCGAAAGAGAAAAATGGAAAGGCCTTTGATCATTGATCGAAGGCCTTTTTGTTTGGTGTGCCTGGAATCGGGCTATGACCCATCGGCCTCTACCCCCGGGCCTCAGCTACCCCCTCACCACACCCGGATCACGCGTCCCGTCTGTGCGCCTTCAACGCTGCGGCAATACGCCAGCGCCACGCGGCTGGCGGGGGCCGGTTCGAAGCCGGGGAAGTAGGGCGCGTAGCTGCCCATCGACTCTTGCAGCACGGTCGGGCTGACCGAGTTGATGCGGATGTTCTTCAGTTCCACCGCCGCGCCGCGCACGAAGCCATCGACGGCGGCGTTCACGGCTGACGCATTCGCGCCATAGCGTATTGGCTCGTCGCTGACGATGCCGCTGGTCAGCGTGATGGAGCCGCCTTCGTTCACGTAGTGCTGGCCGATCAAGGCCAGGTCCACCTGGCCCAACAGCTTGTTGTGTAGCCCGATCTTGAAGTGCTCAGCCGTCATCTCGGCCAGCGGCCCAAAGTGCAGCGCGCCGGTGGTGGAGACGATGGCGTCCACCTTGCCCACGCGTTCAAACAAGGCGCGGATGCTGTCGCTCTGCGTCACATCCACTTGGTATTGGCCGTGGGTTTTGCCAACGGTGATGATGTCGTGGCGCGGCGCAAGCGCCTCTTGGACCGCGCGGCCGATGGTGCCGGATGCGCCGATAAGGATGATTTTCATGATGACTCCCAAGCTTGCTGAGGTTTGACGGATCGCACGGGCCAAGCGCCGATGCATGAATGCATTCTCGCCGTTCGATTTCCATGGAAAAATCCGGCAATGGTGGAAACACTTCACACTCACAGTGCGTAATACAGGGTGCGTCAGACATGGACCGTTTGCTCAGCATGGAAGTCTTTGTGGCGGTCGTGGAACTGGGCAGCCTGACGGCAGCCGCCGCGCGCCATCAGATGTCTGCGGCCATGGCGGCCAAGCACGTCAAGGGGCTGGAGGCGCGGCTGGGCTTGCGGCTGATGAACCGCACCACGCGCCGGCAAAGCCTGACCGAAGCCGGGCAGGCCTATTTCGCGCGCTGCAAAACGATTTTGTCGGACATCCGCGATGCCGAACAGGGCGCCGAAGCGCTGCGGGCAACGCCAAGCGGACACTTGCGCATCACGTCCACCGTGACCTTCGGTTCGTTTGCGTTGACACCCGCCATTGCCGATTACCTGGGCGAGTATCCCGACGTCAGTGTCGAGCTGGCGTTAAACGATGCGGTGGAAGACATCGTGGCGGCGCGCTATGACCTGGCCGTGCGCATAGGCGAGCCCGCCGATTCAGGCCTGGTGGCGCGTCGCATCGGGCGCTACCAGATGATCATCTGCGCCGCGCCCAGCTACCTGGAACGCTATGGCACGCCCGCCAAGCCCGATGATCTGGTGCGGCACCAATGTCTGGATTTTTCTTACTGGAGCCGCCGCACGGGCTGGCAGCTGGCCAGCGCCACGGGCGGGCACGCGGCCTATCCCACGGGCCGCTTCGTGTCGAACAATGGCCAGGCGCTGCGCCAGGCCGCCCTGGCGGGCTTCGGCGTGGTGCTTCAGCCCGAGCTGCTGCTGGGCGATGACGTGCGCGCAGGCAGGCTCGTGCCGATCTTGCAGCCGTATTGGCCCGCGTCCCGGCCGATTTCCCTGCTGTACCCGAAAGACAGGCAGGCATTGCCCAAGCTGACCACCTTCGTCGATTTTCTGGTGGACAGGTTCACGCAACGGGACAAGGCTTAAAGCTAGAGAGGGTTCAGCGGCGTCTGCGATCCACCGCCGTCAGCGAGATGCCGTTCTTCAGCATTTGATAGGTCTGGCCGCCCAGCCAGGTGACTTTTTCGCCCGAGCTCGTGCGGCAGATGCAGTGCATCTTCGGGTCGAAACGGGAGGTACCCAACGCGGAATACGCATCGAGATCCGCCACGAAGCGTTCGATGCGATACAGGGTGCCATCCGGTGATGTGGCAAGCACATCGGTCAAGCGTCTAGCGGTGCCGAGCATACGTAGTACCTCATGCGGGCCGTCTTTGTTGCGGCGCCATGGTCACGTGGGTGCTTCAAAGCGCGCGGCGGAACACAAAACTTTCCCGCCTTGGCGCTATTGGAAACGCCCCCCTAACAATGAATCATCAAGCTGGTCAGGTGACACGCCCAACGCCTCGGAAACGCGATCCAGAACAATCTGGCGAGGCCTTGGACGTGGCCGTTCCAATTCAATGTAGATCGAGTGATCCACACCTAACCGAGCAGCCATATCCGTCGTGGTGATATTCAGATGCTCGCGCCAGGCGCGTATCAAGCTCCAATCGTTGCCGGTTTTTAGATTGATGACAGCTAGTGGTAATAGCGGACTTGCCTGCACAACCAGTTTCTTCGGTGTGGCTGCCCGGTATGGCTCCGGCACATGCCGCTTGGCGCTACCGCTTTTGCGGGCGTCGCCTCGGGGGGCTGTGACATCGGAAACGGCGGTGAAAATTGCGCCGCCGTTAGTCTGACGATACTGGTTATTTCCCATCCAGGAAAGCGTTTCGCCGTTATCCAACATGCACTCGCAATCCAGGTGGTAATTGCTGGGAATGCTCTCAAGTTTGGCGATGGTTTCTGTGGTCGTGGCATGGCGCACCACACGATGCAAGGCACCGTCCGATGAACGCACGAAGATGTCGGGAAGTCTCCAGGAAAAAGGAATGATGCTCTCCACAGCCAAAACCACTTGCCACTGTAATCCCGGTGGCCTGGTGGTGAGATTTGGGGTTTCCCCTTGAGCGGTGCAGCACTTGTCTTTCTACTCCGAATCAGGGGTAAAGATGTTCACAAATGCTCACTGACAGCGGCCACCAGGCGCGGCATGACCTCGGCCGCGGCGCCGTGCAGATTGCAATGCGCGTAGCGGTCCAGCGGCGTGACGACGGGGTTCACTTGCACCACCGTGGCGCCGGCCGCCAGCGCGCGCTGGGGCAATTCGGCTGCCGGATACACCAGCGCCGACGTGCCGATGCTGAACAGCACATCGCATCGCTCAGCCGCGCGCAGGGCGGTGATCCAGGTTTCGGTGGGCAGGCTTTCGCCAAACCACACGACGCCGGGCCGTACCGGTGCGCCGCAAGCGGTGCAGGCGGGAGGGTCGATGCGGCGGCCTTCGTCGGGTTCTTGCGGGAGGGCGTCAGGGAACACTTGCGGCGTGCCGCAGGCCGAGCAGCGCGGGGCATGCAGGCTGCCGTGCAGATGCGCAACGTCGTGGCTGCCGGCACGTTCATGCAGGTCGTCTACGTTCTGCGTCACAACGAGTAATTCAGGCACGTGGCGCGCCAACGCCGCGATGGCCAGGTGCGCGGCGTTGGGGGCGGCGCGCAGGGCTTGCGCGCGCCGCCATTCATACCAGCCCCAGACCACATCGGGGTGGGCGCGAAAGGCTTCCGGCGTGGCCAGCGCCTGCGCGTCAAAGCGAGACCACAAGCCCGTCAGCGCATCGCGGAACGTGGCGATGCCGCTTTCCGCTGACACGCCCGCGCCGGTGAAGATAACGACCCGCTGCGCGCTCTGCAACGCATCCACCACGGCGGACGGAATATCGTGATGCGTATTTTTCATTTCCAACCTTGTAGACAGTTCGATACGCTGCGCGCTTGACCGCAGGCCTGTCAAGCGCGCCGTGATGAACCGCGCATCCCTACGTGCGTAAGTGTCCCGAATGATGGATACTGCTTTTCTTATCTGGGATATTCCCAACGCTCTGGAGACCCCCCCATGCCTGATTCCGCCGCCGGCCTGGACCGGCTTCGCCGCTTTATCGCCACCGCGACCCGGCTGGCGGGGCCTGACGCCCTGGCGCAGACACCGGCGCTGCGCGACGCGTTCGCCGATCTGGTGCAACACGACGACTGGCTGCCCGACGCCTGTACCGTGCCGCACCCGCAGTACTACCAGCAGTACCTGTTGCACTGCGACCCGCTGGAGCGGTTCTCGCTGGTCAGCTTTGTGTGGGGGCCGGGCCAGTTCACCCCGGTGCATGATCACGAGGTGTGGGGTTACGTAGGCATGCTTCGCGGCGCCGAGATCAATCAGCGTTACGTCCGCGAGGCCGATGGCCGCGTGATTGCCGTGGGCGAGCCCACCACGCTGCATCCGGGGGATGTCGAGCGTCTGTCGCCGGATGAAGGCGATATTCACCGCGTGTCCAATGCGCACGCTGACCGCGTGTCGATCAGCGTGCATCTGTATGGCGGCAACATTGGCGCCGTGTCGCGCCATGTCTATGATCCGCAGACGGGTCAACCCAAGCCCTTTGTGTCGGGCTATTCTTCGCCCAGCGTGCCGAATCTTTGGGATCGTTCGGCGGCGGTGCGCGCCACCATTCCCGCCTTGCAGACCTGACGGTCAGCCTTCCCAAAACACTGTGCTCGCGAGCGCGTCTCGTGCTATGTTCCCGTCCTAAATATTAGGAATATTGAGATGGACAAGACGCTGCTCAAGGGACTGATGGTGTTAGAGGCGGTGACCGACGTCGACAACCCGCCCCGCACCATCGATGCGCTGGCCGCCCGGGTGGGGCTCACGCGCAGCAACACGCATCGTACATTGCAGACCCTGATCCACGCAGGCTATGTCATCAAAGACGATGATGGCGGCGGGTATCGGGGCGCCGTGCGGCTGTTCGAACTGGCCGCGCGTCAGCTCGCGCAACTGGACGTGCGCAAGCTGGCGGCGCCGTTCATGCGGACCCTGGCTGACCAGACGGGGGAAACCGTGCACCTGTCGGTGCTGGACGGCTTTGATGTGGTGTACGTCGACAAGATCGACAGCCCGCAACCCATTCGCGCGTATTCGATGGTGGGCGGGCGCGCGCCCGCGTATGCGGTGGCCACCGGCAAGGCCTTGCTGGCTTATCAGGCGGATGGCTATGTGGAACGCTACGCCGAACAGCTCGTACGCCACACGCCGTCCACGATCATCTCAATGCCGCTGTTGAAAGACGAACTGCGCAAGATCGCGCGCGCCGGTTACGCCGTGAACCGGGGGGAATGGCGCGAAGGCGTGGGCGGGCTGGCCGTGACCTTGTTCAACAGCCTGGACCAGCCCGTGGCGGCCGTCGGTATCTCTGGGCCGCTAGACCGCCTGAGCGCCGCACGCATGAAGCAGCTGGCGCCCGATGTAGCGGCCTGTGCGCAGTCCATCTCGCAGGGCATGGGGTATCGGCGCGGCTTTCTGGATCAGTGAAGTTCGCAGGCGGCGTCCGCCAGCGTCAGCGCGGCCGCGATGCGCCGCGCCTGGTCTTGCGCCAGCCGCGCGTTCACATCCATGGACGTGGTCCAGAAGTACGTGCCGCCCGCCAGGCTGCCCAGTAGCGATATCTGAGTCAGCACCGCGTTGTGCGGCGTCAACAGGCAACCCGTGTCGTAGTCCAGCGCGAGCCCGCCGTGGGGATCGGGGCGCGCGTGCTCATCGCGCAGCAGGCTGGCCACCAGCGGGTCGTGCGTGCTGGCAGCGTTCACCGAAAAGCTGGTGGCGTTGATCAGGTAGCGGCTGGTGATGGTGGAAGGGGCCGATGACTGCGGGTTGCGGTCACGGCTAACCGCGCCATCGTCCAACAGACGCGTGTGGAACTGTCCGTCTGCCGCGTCATGGCGGCTATCCAGATAGCCCGACCGCACCTGCAACTGACCGGTCTTGAACAACGCTTGCAGCGTCAGCGCGTTGCGCATCGGAAAGGTGGCGCGCCGCGCCATCCACAACGATCGCCAACGCGTCTGGAACAGGTGGCGCTCGGCGTCAGGCAGCAGATGCCAGATCTGGTCCACGGCCGCGTTGGTGGCGGCGGCAACGGCCTGCCATGGGCGTGCTGCCTGCGACGAGCGGCGGATCTCGTCGTCCAGCGCGGTGGCGGCGTCGGCGCTCAGGCCCAGCACGTCGTCCACGTCCAGCGTGCCCTGCATCGCGCGCACCTCGTCTTGCAACGCCCATGCAATCACGTCCACCGACAGCGCGCCGCCGTGACGCTTGGCCAGTTCAATGGCACCGTCCCGGCTCAGGTGGCGCAGCGCTGCGGGCGGCTGGTTGTGCGGGCTGCGCACCGACGGCAGCCGACCATTGCGTGACACGCACACGATCGGGCCGCGATGACCGGAACGCGTCAGCGCGGCAATGGCATCCACCGCGCTCAAGCTTGTGCCGATGATGCAGACCGACGCATCGGGGTCGATGCCGCGCGCAAGATCGGCCACCGGATACGGGCTGTTGAAATAGCCGGGCGTGCCTTGCAAGGCCGGGAAGGCCTGCGAGGGCAGGTTGCCGTTGCACAGCACGGCATGGCGAGCCAGCCAGTCCGCACCGCGTTCCGGCTGGATGCGCACGGTGCCGTCGGCCAGCGGCGTGACGCGCTGTACCCGGCAGCGTTCGTGCGACAGCCGGATGCCCAGGCTCTGCGCCAGATTGCGACACCGCGCATACACGGCGCGCAGGTAAGCGCCGAACAATGGGCGCGGCAGAAAGTCGGATGGCGCAATGGTTTCGACCCCGTAGCCGCGCAGCCACGCGGCATCCTGCTCACGCAGCCAGTCGACAAAGTCCATGCGCAGGTCCGCCCGCGCCGACATATTGCCGGCGGGAATGTTGAGCAGATTGCTGGACAGGTCTTCTTGATAGGCCTCGCCGGGGCCGGGTTCGGCCTGAGGTTCGAAGAGGGCGATGGCAAGCGGAGCATTTGCGCCGGCATCCCCCCCGGCCTGCACGGCCAGCAGGAACTGGTACAGCAGGCTGATCGCCACGGAGCCGCCGCCCACAATCGCCAGGTCCACCTTGACGCCAGCGGAGGGTAGCGTCGCAGACAGGGCGTCGCCTGCCATCACGCTGATGCCGGTCGCTTTGCCGGCTGACGTTTCGCTGCCCGCCGTTTCATCTTCCGCCGTTTCGCGGTCCATCATTTTGCCTCCCTTCATTTCGCCGCCGACAGCCGCACCACTTCGCCCCAGCGCGCGACTTCTTGCTTGAGCACTCGGCTGGTGTCGGCGGGCGATGTTGCAACGGCGTCAGCGCCCAGCTTCAGCGCCGCTTGTTGCACCGACGCCATCGCCGCCGCCTTCTGCATGCCGGCGGACAGCTTGTCGACCACCGCAGGCGGCGTGCCGGCCGGGGCCAGCAGCGCGTAGGCCGTGGCCACCGAATAATCCTTCACGCCCTGTTCCATCAAGGTCGGCAGGTCGGGCAGGGCGGTGGCGCGCTTGGCCGTGGTCACGCCCAGCAGCCGGATCTTGCCGCTGGCCACCTGCGGCAGCAGCGCGGGCAAGGTTTCGATCACCATGTCGATCTGGCCGCCCAGCAGGTCGGTGATGGCCGGGCCGCTGCCGCGATACGGCACATGCATGAGTTTGGTGCCCGTCACCACCTGGAACAGTTCGCCCGCCATGTGCTGCGAGGTGCCGGGGCCGGCCGAGCCGAAGGTCAACGTGCCGGGCTTGCTCTTGGCCAGCGCGATCAGCTCCTGGATGTTGTTGGCGGGCACCTTGGTGTTGACGGCCACTGCCATCGGCATGCTGGTGGCCATCGACACGCCGACGAACGCGGTGGCGAAGTCATAGCCCGGCTTGTCGGGCATGGCGGCGTGGATGGCATGGCTGCCCACGGCGCCCATCAGCAAGGTGTAGCCGTCGGGGGCGGACTTGGCCACGTATTCTGCGCCGATTTCGCCGCCCGCGCCGGCCTTGTTTTCCACCACCACACCCTGACCCAGGAAGTCGCCCAGATGCTGGGCATAGATGCGGGCCGCGGCGTCCGTGGCGCCGCCCGGGGGGAATGGCACGACCATGCGCACGGGTTTGGCTGGCCAGGCTTGGGCTGACACGGGGCCGGCAGTCAATGCCAGGACCGCGCCCGCCAGGGCAATGCGCCACATCTGCTTCATGAAAGTCTCCTTGGGGTGATCGGGCCGTCATGCGCAACGCGTTAACGAGGCTGCGGACCGTTTTTTGTGTGTACTAAATATTAGGATTCAAATACCAATAAATGGTTTACGTAGAATTCCACACGGTGATATGCTGGTCAACAATTAAGCGCTGCACCTAGGGATTGCACTAGCAAAGCACTGTCATTCGATCGGAAGCGAGTGGCGGGTGCCGGGCATCATGCCATTCCCAAAGGGGCGTTCTTAGATTATTTTCTGCATCCTAAATATTGAATTTTCATAACGAGAGGTCAGACATGACACCCAGTTCGGCACTTGCCGGCATCACCGTGCTGGAAATTTGCAATGTCGCGGCGGGACCGTTTTGCGGCATGTTGTTGGCGGACATGGGCGCCGACGTCATCAAGGTTGAAAACCCAGAAGGCGGGGACACGCTGCGCAGCTGGCCGCCCATTTCGAACGGCTATAGCGAAAACTTCGCGTCGCTGAATCGGAACAAGAAGTCCGTCACGTTGAACCTGAAAGACCCTGACGATCTGGCGCTGGCGCGCGAGCTGGCGCGCACCGTGGACGTGCTGATTGAAAACAATCGTCCTGGCGTCATGGACCGCTTGGGCCTGGGCTATGCGCAGTTGCGCGAGGCCAATCCCAAGCTCGTGTATTGCTCGATTTCGGCGTATGGCCAGTCGGGTCCGCGTTCGCAGGAAGGGGGCTTTGACCTCACCATCCAGGCCATGAGCGGCATCATGAGCGTCACCGGCGAGGCCGGCGGCGAACCCGTCAAATGCGGCGTGCCGGTAGCGGATTTTTCTGCGGGCCTGTATGGCGCTTTCGCCATCGCGTCGGCCTTGCGCGCTGCCGAAGCCAGCGGCCAGGGCACGCATATCGACGTGCCCATGCTGGGCGCCACGCTGGGCATCGCGGCCCTGCAAACGTCCGAGTTCTTCGGCAGCGGCAAAGACCCCGTCAAGCTCGGTTCCGCCCACCCGCGCAACGCGCCGTACCAGGCGTTCCGTTGCCAGGGCGGCTATTTCGGCATGGCGGCGGGCAATCAGGCGTTGTGGAAAGCGGTGTGCGCCACGGTCGGCCGGGACGACCTGCTGGCCGACCCGCGCTTTACCGACACCAGTGCGCGCGCCCGGAACCAGACGGCCTTGCGCGAGATTCTTGAAGCCATCTTTGCTGCCGACGACGCCCAGACCTGGTTGTCGCGCTTTCGTGCTGCGGGCGTGCCGTGCGCGCCGATCAACACCTATTCCGAAGTGCTGGAGGACCCGCAGGTGGCGCACATGGGCTGGGTGCAGCCCGTGGAATTGCCCAACGGCGTGCAGACCCGCACCTTCGGCCTGCCCGTCAGGTTCGATGGCGAGACGACGGCGCTGCGGCGCCGGCCGCCCGCGTTGGGCGAGCATAACGACGAGGTCCTGGGCGCATTGCGCGCAGCCACCAAGGCGGGGCAGGCATGAGCGTGCTGCATATCGACAAACAAGACGCACAGCACGTCTTCACGCTGACGCGCGCCGACAAAATGAATGCACTGTCCGCCGACTTGGTGGAAGCGCTGATCACGGCGCTGGACGACGCCGAGGCGCAGGGCGCCAAGCTGGTGGTGTTGAAGGGCGACGGCAAGAACTTCAGCGCGGGCTTTGACTTTGGAGACTGGCAATCGCAAAGCGAAGGCGATCTGCTGCTGCGCTTCGTGCGTATCGAAACGCTGCTGCAACGCCTGGCAGCGTCGCCCTGCCTGACCGTGGCGCTGGCGCATGGCCGCAATTTTGGCGCGGGCGTGGATGTGTTTGGCGCTTGCAAATGGCGCATCAGCGCGCCGGACGCCACCTTCCGCATGCCGGGCCTGAAGTTCGGGTTGGTGCTTGGCACGCGCCGTTTCGCGGCTTTGGTTGGTGCCGAACGCGCCCGCGCGGTGCTGGAACAGGCCGCGACGTTCGGTGCGCAAGACGCGTTGCGCGATGGCTTTGCGACCCAGCTTGCCGACCCGCAGGAATGGGCCGGCCTCGTGCAGCAGGCAGCGGACACCGCCAACGCGTTGACGGACGCCGCCCGCACGCAACTGTATGCCGCGCTGTCGCAGGAAACCCCCGACGCCGACATGGCGCGGCTGGTGCGTTCCGCCGCTGCGCCGGGCTTGAAAGACCGCGTGGCCGCGTATCTGCAAGCGCGCTGACGGACACCGAAATAAGCAGGGAGGAAGACAATGGCTTCGGGTTTCAATCAACAACATAAACAGTGCTCGGTCGCAGAGCTGGCGGCGCTGGTGCCGAACGGCGCGTCCATCGCATTGGGCGGCAGCTTTCTGCATCGCGGTCCGTTCGCGTTTGTGCGCGAACTGATCCGCCAGGGCAAGCGCGATCTGGAATTGATCAAGCAATCGCCGGGTTACGACGTCGACATCCTGTGCCGCGCGGGCGTGTTGCGCCGCGTGCGTGCGGGCATCGTCGCCATGGAAGGCAACTTCGGTTTGGCGCCCTGGTATCGCCGCGCCGTCGAACGCCGAGAAATCGAACTGGAAGAGCATGCGTGCGCCAGCTTGACGGCCGGCTTGCGCGCTGCCGCCTTCGGCGTGCCGTTCCAGCCATGCGGCGGCTTGCATGGCAGCGGCTTGCCCGAGCTGAACGGTTGGGCCTGCCTGGACGACCCCTACGGCAGTGGCCAGAAAACCTATGTGGTGCCGGCGATACGACCGGATTTCGCGGTGATCCAGGCGTCTGAAGTCGATGCCCAGGGCAATGTGCGCGTGCATGGCACGGCGCATTGGGACCGCATCATGTCGCGCGCGGCGGGCAGCGTGCTGGTGGTGGCTGAGAAGCAGGTGGACAGCGCGGTGTTCGAAGCGCAACCGGAATCTACGCTGGTGCCGTTCTTCATGGTGCAGGCCTATGCCGTGGCGCCGGGCAGCGCGTGGCCGGGGTCGTGCTGGCCCGATTACGCCATCGACTATCCGGCCGTCGAGGCCTACATGGACAAGAACAGTGATCTGGCGGCGCATCTGGCCGCCGCACCCGAAGCGCAAGGGGGCAAGCATGGCTGAGCAATGGTCGGGATTTTCATACATCGTCACCAACCTGGCGCGATTCATCCGCCCGGATGAAATCACCTTCAGCGGCGTGAACTCCACGATGCCGATGTTGGCTTGCCTGCTCGCCAAGCGCGCCTACGACTGGGATTTCGTCTATATCAACGTGGCAGGCGGCGTGAACCCGCGCCCGTCGCATATTCCAATTTCCAGTTCCGACCCGGTGCTGGCCGAGCATACGGCGTCGATCTTCTCGAACGAAGATTTCTACGACCTGTGCACGCGCGGCCGCATGGACCTGACGTTCCTGGGCGCGGCGCAGATCGATGGTGCGGGCTGCGCCAACAATTCCTGCATTGGTGATTGGCACGAACCCAAGGTGCGGCTGCCCGGCGGCGGGGGCGGTGCGGTGATGCTGCCCACGGCCAAGCGTGCCTGCACGTGGCGCACCGAGCATTCGC
>CAJYKY010000585.1 GCA_913775005.1 uncultured Achromobacter sp. | reverse complement strand
GCAAGGCTTCGGCCAGCGCCTGCAAGACCGCAAACGGCAGATAGATCCGGCCGATCTGCGCATCGCGCAGCAACGCGCCCAGCCGGTCAAAGTCATGCCGCGCCGCGTCAGGGGCGATCACCAGATTGCCGCCCGTTGTCCAGGTGCTGAACACCTCTTGGAAACTCACATCAAAGCCATACGCGGCGAACTGCAAGGTTGCGTACGCGCCGGGCAGCCGCTGCGCCTGCCAAGCCAGCAGGCGCGACAAGGCGCCCCGGCGCATCGCAACGCCCTTGGGCGTGCCGGTCGAACCCGAGGTGTAGAGCACATAGGCAAGCTGCTCCGGGTGCGCGTCGGCGCGTGCGGCGTAAGGGGTGTCTGCGGCGATCTGGTCCAGGGCCAGATAGTCCAGGTGGGATCTGTCGAGCTGAGACGCCTCGCCCGGCAAATCATTGGACCGCTGTCCATCCGCCGGCAAGCCAGCGGACGCCGCAGCATCCGCCCGATCCACCAGCAGGCAACGGATGCCGGCGTCGCCGATGATGTGATCCCGCCGCGCCTGCGGCAAGGCGGGATCCAGCGGCACATAAGCGGCGCCCGCCCACAGCACGCCCAACATGGCGGTCACCATGCCTGGGCCGCGTTCCAGATTCAGGCCGACGAGGTCATCCGCGCCCACGCCGCGACGGTGCAGCATCGTTGCAATCTGCGCGGCGCGTTGCGTCAGGGCGTCGTAGGTCCAGGTCTGCTCATGCCAGGTCAGCGCCGTCTCGGCGGGCCGCTGGCGGGCCTGCTGTGCCACGGCTTCGATGAAGTCCGGCGCGGCTGCGGCCGGCAATTCGCCTTGGCGGTGTTCGGTTTCCTGAAGATGCTCGTGCGCATCCAGCATGGCCACGTCCGCCACGCGCGTCTGCGGCGCGGCGTCGGCCCAGGCTCGCAGCAGATTGCCCAGATGGGCCAGCAGACGCGTCACCGTGGCGCCGTCGAAGGTGGCGGTCTGATACAGGCAAGTCAGCTCCAGCCCTTGCTGCGGGCGCACCGTCAGCGCGCAGGCGTAGCTGGTGGACTCGACCATGCCGCTGTCGCCAAACACGGGATCCGCCGGGTCGCGCTGGCGCAGCGCTGCATCAACGGGATAGTTTTCAAAGACCACGATGCTGTCGAACAAGGCCTGCCCGGGCCGATCCGCCCAGCGCTGAATCTCATAGAGCGGCACGTGGCCGGCCTCGCGCAGTTGCGCGTTGTCGTCCTGCAAGCGCCGCAACCATTCTGCGGCGGGTTCCGACGGACGCGGCGACTGGATGACCGGCACCGTGTTGATGAAGAGGCCCAGCATGTCCTGCGCGCCGCGCAGCGTCTCGGGCCGGCCCGCCACCGTGGCGCCGAACGCCACAGTCGGCTGACCGGTGTAGCGTTGCAGCAGCAGCGTCCACGCCCCTTGCACCAACGTGTTCAGCGTGACGCGCTCGCGTTGCGCGTACTGGGTCAGCCGTTGCAGCACGGTGTCGTCCAGATGCGCGCTCTGGACGCCGTGGGCGGTGCGTGGGGTCGCGTCGGGGTCGCGGCTGGGGGAAAGGCTGCGGTCGCTTTCTGCCGGCTGCGGCGGCCGGATGGCGTTGGCCAGCAGCGTCGGTTCGTCCAGCGCCGCCAGCCGAGGGTGCCAGAATTCGTGGTCGGCGTCGGCATGCCGGTCGGCCAGCCAAGCGATGTAGTCGCGGAACTGGCTGGTCGGCGCGGTCAGCGTTTCGCCGCGATACACACGTAGGACTTCGGCCATCAGCGCCGCCGCGCTCCAGCCGTCAAGCAGGATGTGGTGATGCGTCCAGATCAGGTGATGCTCCGCTTCGGACGTGCGGATCAGTGCGAGCCGCTGCAACGGGGCCTGGGCAAGATCGAAGCCACGGGCGCGTTCTTCCAAGGCGAGGCCGGCCAGGGCGGCGGCTTGCCGGGTGTCGGTGGCAGCGTTTGCCTGAGCGGTTTGCGAATCGGCGGCAGCACCACGCGCTGTGGCGCCCTTGCGCCAATCCTCCACCCGCACTGGCAACTGGACCGTGCGCCGCACGATCTGGACCGGCGCGCTGGCGCCGGCCGGCCATTCAAAGCCAGAACGCAGGATCGCGTGCCGGGCCGTCACCGTTTGCCACGCCCGCACCAGGCGGTCCGCGTCTAGACCCGTCACCGGCACGGTCAGCTGATTGACGTACAGCGCGGTGCCGGGTTCGTTTTGCGCGTGGAAGTACAAGCCTTGCTGCATCGGCGACAGGCCGTAGATGTCTTCGATCTGCGACGCAGGTACGCGCAGCGCGTCCAGCTGAGTCTGCGTAAGCCCGGACAGCGGCACGTCTGAAGGTGTGATGCCGGCGTGAGCCGGATTCACGCAGTGCGCGATGACATTGCACAGTTCGCGTTCATACGCGCTGGCCAAGGCCGCAACGCGGGATGCGTCGTACTGCTGCGCGCTGTAGCTGATCGTCAGCGACAACTCGCCTTCGTATACGCGGCCGTTGAAGACGAGCCTTGCGCCCAGCGGGGCCTGCGCGTCGCGCGTGGCCCCGCCCTGCTCGCCGACGGCGGGCGACCACAGCGCATCCTCCCCGAAGCTGGCGTCGAACTGGCCCAGGTAGTTGAAGA
>CAJYKY010000584.1 GCA_913775005.1 uncultured Achromobacter sp. | reverse complement strand
GGGAACTGGTCGAACGCGATGTGCAGGCCGGCCGGCTGGTTCGCCTGTTCGACGTGGGCCTGCGCGTGGGGCCGCAGATGGCGTATCACCTGGTGTATCCCACGGCGCGCGCTACCGATCCACCCGTGATTGCGCTGCGCGATTGGATGCTGAGCCAGATGGAAAAGGAATGACGTTCCACCAATAGAACAGTTTGTTCTGGCCAAAATGGGTCGTTTTTGCGCGCGCACTAGTGCGCCGGTCATGGACCTGCCGGTAGAATTCCACCGCATATCAGCCCCTATCTACCAGTCGAAAGGTCATATTCTTATGAGCAACGCATATCTCGACGCACTCAAGAAGCGCCGCACGCAGTATTCGCTGGGCCGCAACCTGTCGGCCTCCAAAGAGGAACTGGCAACCCTGATCCAAGACGCGATCAAGCACAGCCCCTCGTCGTTCAACTCGCAAAGCTCGCGCGCCGTCATCCTGTTTGGCGCCGAAAGCGTGAAGCTGTGGGATCTGACCATCGAGGAAGTGCGCAAGGTTGCACCGGCCGAAGGGTTCGACAAGACCGAAGCCAAGCTCAAGAGCTTTGCTGCTGGCGTGGGCACCGTGCTGTTCTTCGAAGACCAGGACGTGGTGCGCAGCCTGCAAGAAAAGTTTGCGCTGTACGCCGACAACTTCCCGGTGTGGTCGGAACAGGCGGGCGGCATGGCCCAATTGTCCGTCTGGACCGCGCTGGCCAACGCCGACGTCGGCGCCAGCCTGCAACACTACAACCCGCTGATCGACGGCGTGGTGGCGCGTGAATGGAACGTGCCGGCCTCGTGGAAGCTGCGCGCGCAACTGCCGTTCGGCTCGAACGAAAACGGCTTTGGCGACAAGCCCTTCATGGACGACGCCGAACGTTTCCGCGTGGTCGGCTAAGGCTCGCCACCCCGCGCGCGCCAGCCAATTCCTTTCAGGCGTCATCTGGCGTCTGAAAAGGCGATCGGCAGCAATGGCGGCATCAAGCCCGCATTTCCGCAAGGGAATGCGGGCTTTGTCATGCAGGCATAATGGCTGTTGATCGGCCCGCCGCCCGACCGGGGCAGGGCCTCCAGCGCGCAGCGCAACGCACGCTTGTTCGAGGAGATTCACGTTGGACCCGATACTTGCCGGACTGTCGAAATCATTACCCGAGGCGAAGACCGTTGAGCAACTGACCCGCCCGCTTCTGGAAATGTTAGGCAGCGTGACCGGGCTTGAATCCACGTACCTCACCTCGATCGATCTGACGGAAAACGTGCAGCACGTGCGCTACGCGCGCAACGTCGGCAATATGCAAATCCCCGAAGGCCTGTCCGTGCGCTGGTCCGACACGCTGTGCAAGCGCGCGCTGGAAGAGGGGCGCATGTGCACCGACGATGTGGCCAGTTGCTGGCCCGATTCCGAAGCCGCGCGTCAGCTGGGCATCCAGACTTACGTCAGCGCACCCGTGCGCACGGACGAAGGCACGCTACTTGGCACGCTGTGCGCCGCCAGCGCCCAGCGGCGGCAACTGCCCGCCAAGGCCGAGGCGGTGCTGAAACTGTTCTCGAACGTGATCGCCAACTTTCTGGAACGCGAAATCCTGATGGAACAGCTGCAGGCGGCCAACGTGCGCCTGATGTCCTACGCGCTGACGGACCCGCTGACGGGCCTGCCCAATCGCCGCGCGCTGTACGAAGAACTTGAGCGGCTGCAAAAGCGCGCGGTGCGCGAAGGCGGCAGCGTTCTCGTCGGCGTGATCGACCTGGACGGTTTCAAAGGCATCAATGACACCTACGGGCATCAACAGGGCGACGCGTTCTTGCAGGACGTGTCGCGACGCCTGGCAAGCACGCTGCGCACGTCCGACATGCTGGGCCGCATGGGCGGTGATGAATTCGTGATGATCGGCCCTGGCCCTGCCTTCGAGCCAGGCGATGTCGGACCCGATGGCCAGGTGCAACGCGGCGAGGCCGACGAGGCCGCACGCTCACTGGAAGAACGCGCGGGCGCAGCCACCGTTGGCCGCTACACCTTGGGCGATGCGGTGGTGCCTTACGAGGGGGCGAGCGTTGGGGTGGTGGCGGTGGACCCGCGCGGGCAAGACGCAGAAACGGCCGTCCGCCTGGCCGACGCCCGCATGTATGACATCAAGCGGGCGCGCAGGGCGGCGCGGACTATCCATTGAAGTTCACGCGCTCCGGCCGGGCCCGGTGCACATGCTGTGCACCGGACCATGCGCCTTACCAATAGCCGCGCTTCGCCGCCGACCACTTCAAGGTCTGCCGCCACTTCGCCCCTTGCTGGCGCAGCTGCAAATCAAAGTAGCCATCGGTCTTTTCGGGCAGCACCAACAGGATATTGCTGGCGTCTGACATGTCGTGGTCGCGCGTGCCGTCCTTGTGCCAGTCGCCCGCGATCGACTTCACAAACGACATCGGCCGCGCAAACACCACGCGCAGCGTGGGGCCGTCGATGTGGAACAGGTACAGCGCCTCGAAGCTGGCGCCACCACCCGAATAGCCTTCGTTCCAACCGGCCCGGACACCGAAGGCCACGGCGCCGGGCGCGATCTTGTAGGCGGCCAGGTCAAAGCGCTTCCATTCGCTGGGCATTGCCTGTTGCGGCGCGTTGGCGTCTTGCGTGTCCAGGTCTACCGGCAGGTCGATGTTGGTGCCTCTCCAGTCGGTGGGCGTCTTGACCGGGCCGTCGGTGCGCGCAAGCAGCTGCGGGGCGCCGCCGGCCGTCGTGCCGAACACACCCAGCCACACGGACGTGCTGTCTGCATCGTTCGACACCTCCGAGCATTCTCCGCCGCCATACTTGACCAAGCGCTCGGCGCGTTCCGGGGTTGCCGCCAGGCAGACGATGGCGACGAAAGCGCCCGGCCGTTGGCCCCAGGGCTTGGCGCCAGCCAGCACGAGCCGCTTCGGATCCTGACCCGGCGCCAGTTGCTGCACCAGGAATTCGCGGGTGAAGCCGTCGGGCAAGGCCACGCCCAGGCCGTCGGGCTGCGGCGCGCCACTCATCTGGCTGTCGTACATGCGACGCGCGTCGGTTGACTCAATGGCGCCGCGCGCTTGATCCAGCGACCGCACGGTGGTGTCGGCCCAGGAGGGCAAGGCGAGCAGCGCGCCGCTCAACAGGGAAGTCAGCAAGGGCAGGGCAAGTCGCAGTCGCATGAGCATCGCGTTCGTAGTGGAAGGCCGCCGCAGGATAGCCCGGGCGCGCGTTTCAGAACGTTGAACTCTGTTTCTATTTTGTAAGTGGAATTCATGCACAATGGCGCGCTGTGTTTGGCCAGCCAGGGGTTGCACGCGTGGTGTAGCCGCGTATAGCAGACCCGCCTCGCGCGCGCCCGGCGGCGAGGCCTGATACATTTGCGCCTCTCCCCGGCGATTGAACAGATCCGATGCTTAAAAGAAAACTCACGGCTTTTGGAATGGGCCTGACATTGGCCGTGGCCATGTCTGTGGCGGGCATGCCGGCTGCCTACGCGCAAGGCGCGGGCTCGCCGCAAGCGGGCAGCGTGGCGCCCGCGCCGGCAGAACCGTCCGAGCGCTACGGTCCGTTCGTGTTCTATCCCAGCGCCCCGCGCCTGCTGGTCTATCACACGCGCGTCGGCGCCAACGACATGCTGCACCTGAAGAAGGTGCTGCGCGAGCACCCGTCCATTTCCACGTTGGTGTTGCAGAACAACGGCGGCGGCCTGGTGCATATCGGCCTGGTGATCGGGGAAGAAGTCTACGAGCGCGGCCTGAACACCTACATCCCCAAAGACAGCTATTGCGCGTCGGCATGTGCGTTTGTGTACTTTGCGGGGCGGCAGCGCGTGGCGGATGGCCGCCTGGGCGTGCACCAGATCACGTCGCCG
>CAJYKY010000583.1 GCA_913775005.1 uncultured Achromobacter sp. | reverse complement strand
GCGAACCCGACCGATTCGGGTGACCCCAAGGCATACGAGTAAGCAGGTAGTCCGCGGGACGCCCAGCGCGTCCCGCGGTGATTTTGGGGCCAGGCGCCGCGTCTGGCGCCGCCATCTAAGGCACAGGCATGAATTACAACTGGAGTTGGGGCGTCTTCCTGGAGATGTCGCCGGACGGCGTGCACACCTTCCTGGAAACGATCCTGATCGGCGTGGGCTGGACGCTCGCACTGGCGTTGACCGCATGGGTCTTTTCGCTGCTGCTGGGGTCCTGGCTGGGCGTGATGCGCACGGCGCAGTCCCGGCTGATGAACGTATTGGGCGCGACTTACGTCGAGATTTTCCGCAATATCCCGCTGCTGGTGCAGATGTTCCTGTGGTACTTCGTGCTGCCCGAGCTGCTGCCGCACGCGTGGGGGCTGGCGATGAAGCAGATGCCGCAACCGTGGGGCCAGTTCGTGCCGGCGGTGCTGTGTTTGGGCTTTTACGGATCGGCGCGTGTGGCCGAGCAATTGCGCGCCGGCATCCAGTCGTTGCCGCGCGGCCAGTTCCAGGCAGGCACCGCGCTGGGGCTGACCGAGGTGCAGGTGTACCGGTACATCATCCTGCCCGAGGCGTATCGCATCGTGCTGCCGCCGCTGACGTCCGAATTCATGGGCACCATCAAGTATTCGTCGGTGGCGCTGACGATCGGCCTGCTGGAGCTGACCGGCCAGGCGCGTTCGATGCAGGAATTCAGCTTTCATATTTTCGAGGCGTTCTCTGCCGCCACGGTGATCTACCTGATCATCAACGGCTTCGTCGTGCTGGGCATGCGTTTGCTTGAACGCCATGTCGCGGTCCCGGGGTTGATCGGTTCGGCCGGCAAGAGCCGATAGGAGATCGCCATGGGTAAATTTGATTTCGATGTCATTTCGACGTCCCTGCCCTATCTGTTCAAGACGGGCATGACCTTCACCCTGACGCTGACCGTGCTGGCCGCCGTGATGGGCCTGGCGCTGGGGACGCTGCTGGCGATGATGCGGTTGTCGCGCTTCAAGATCCTGTCGGTGCCGGCAGGCATCTACGTGAACGTGATGCGGTCGATTCCGCTGCTGCTGGTGATCTTCTGGTTCTACTTCCTGGTGCCGTATATCGCGGCCTGGGTGGTGGGCTCGCCCACGCCGCTGCGCGTGGGGGCGTTCAATTCGGCGGTGATCACCTTCACCTTGTTCGAGGCCGCGTACTTCTGCGAAATCATGCGCGCGGGGATTCAATCGATTGCGCGGGGCCAGGTGTCGGCCAGCATGGCCATCGGCCTGTCGCCGTGGCAGGGCATGCGTTATGTGATTCTGCCGCAGGCGTTTCGCAACATGGTGCCGGCGCTGCTGACGCGCGTGATCATCCTGTTCCAGGACACGTCGCTTGTCTACGTGCTGTCACTGACGGACTTCCTGGGGGCGGCCTCCAAGATCGGCCAGCGCGATGGCCGTCTGGTCGAGCTCTACCTCTTTGTGGCGGTGGTGTATTTCGTGATCTGCTTCACGGCGTCCCGTCTGGTCAAACTGCTGGAAAAGCGCACCCGCGTGCTGCGATAGGGTTTTACGATGCAACTTACTTCGACGCCTCCGATGATCGAGATCAAGCAAGTCAGCAAGTGGTACGGCGCCTTTCAGGTGCTGGATGAATGTTCGACCACGGTCGGCAAGGGCGAGGTCGTGGTGGTCTGCGGGCCGTCAGGGTCGGGCAAGTCCACGCTGATCAAGACGGTGAACGCGCTGGAACCGTTCCAGAAGGGCGACATCGTCGTCAACGGCATTTCGGTGGGCGACCCGCGCACCGACCTGCCCAAGCTGCGTTCGGTGGCCGGCATGGTGTTTCAGCACTTTGAACTGTTCCCGCATTTGTCCGTGACCGAAAACCTGTGCCTGGGCCAGGTCAAGGTGCTTAAGCGCGGCAAGGAAGAAGCGCGTGCGCGCGCCTTGTCGCTGCTGGAACGCGTGGGGCTGTCGGCGCACAAGGACAAGCACCCCGGCGAATTGTCGGGCGGGCAGCAGCAGCGCGTGGCGATTGCGCGCGCGCTGTCGATGGACCCGGTGGTGATGTTGTTTGACGAGCCGACGTCGGCGCTGGACCCGGAGATGGTCAACGAGGTGCTGGACGTCATGACCGATCTGGCCCGCGAGGGCATGACGATGATGGTGGTGACCCATGAAATGGGATTCGCCCGCCGCGTCGCCGACCGTGTGATCTTCATGGACGGCGGCAAGATTGTTGAAGACTGCGCCAAAGACGCATTCTTTGGCAATGTCGAGGAGCGTGCGCCGCGCACGCGCCAATTTCTTTCCAAAATTTTGCAGCATTGAACGCCATGACCCAGCGGACTCCCGCCGACCTTCCCCGCAGCCCTGTCGACCTGCGCAGCGATACGGTCACCCACCCCACGCCTGCCATGTACGAACGCATGCGCACGGCGCCCATCGGCGACGACGGCCTGGATGGTGACCCCTCCGTGCGCGAACTGGAGGCGCATGTGGCCGGCCTGCTGGGCAAGGAAGCGGGCCTGTTCGTGCCCAGCTGCACCATGGCCAACCTGCTGGCCGTGCTGGCGCAGACGCAGCGCAATGAACAGGTAGCGCTGGAGTCGTCGGCCCACATGTATACGTCCGAGCGCGGCGCGGCGACCTTCACAGGCCTGTTCTATCTGGGCGTGTCGGGCACCGACGGCGCCATGGATCTGAATCGCCTGGAAGAGGCGCTGCTGTCCGGCGGCCATCGTCTGAAGACGGCGCTGGTTGCCATGGAAACGTCGCACAACAACGCCGGGGGCGCCGTGCTGCCGCTGGAACACATGCAGACGGTGTATGGCATGGCGCACACCGCTGGCACGTCTGTGCATCTGGATGGGGCGCGCCTGTTCAACGCGGCCGTGGCGCTGGGCGTGCCGGCGGCAACGATCACGCAGCATGCCGATACGGTGTCGCTGTGCCTGTCCAAAGGCCTGAGCGCGCCGGTTGGTGCGGTGCTGGTGGGCAGCAAGACCGTGATGGCGCGTGCGCGTACGCTGCGTCGCATGCTGGGCGGCACGCAGCGCCAGTCCGGCATCATGGCGGCGGCGGGGCTGGAAGGCGTGCAGACGATGACGGCGCGGCTTGTCGACGACCATGTGCGCGCGCGGCGCCTGAGCGATGGCATCAACCGCCTGGCGCCGACGCTGTCGGCGACCGTGCCGCAAACCAATATCGTGCAGGTCGAAACCGCTGATACCGGCATGACCAACGCACAGTGGGTGGCGGCGCTACAGGCCGAGGGCCTGCTGACCCGTCCGTGGGGCCGCACGCGGCTGCGCTGCGTCACGCACCGGCACATTGAAGATGGCGACATCGATACCGCCGTGCAGGCATTCGCCGCGGTCCTGAACAAGCGCGAACCCGCCTGAGATTGTTGTGTTTTGAGCGTCGCCCGAGCATGCCGGCGATGCGATAATGCCGGATGTCCTCGACCACGCATCCGGCCACTCATCTATCCCGAAAAGACTATTGCTGCGCCTTGGCGGTTGTCGTCATCTGGGGTCTTAATTTTGTTGTCATGAAGGTCGGCATGCGGGGCTTGTCCCCCATGATGCTGGGCGCGCTGCGATTCGCGCTGGCGGCCTTTCCCCTGATCCTTTTCGTGCGCCGGCCACAGCTGCCGTGGCACTGGATCGCGGCCTACGGGCTCGTGCAGGGGCTGGGCCAATTCGGCCTGTTGTTCACCGCGTTGAAGTTCGGCATGCCGGCGGGCATGGCGTCGCTGGTGATCCAGACGCAGGCCTTCTTCACGCTGCTGCTTGCCGCGCCCGTGCTGGGCGAACGCGCGCGGCGGCATCACTGGATCGGCTTGGGCGTGGCTGCCTTGGGCCTGGCGGTGATTGCCGGCGGCCGCGGCGATGGGCCCGGCCAGATGACGATGCTGGGCTTCGTGCTGACGCTGGGTGGCGCGTTCATGTGGGCGGTGTCCAACATGATCGTCCGCTTGGCCAGCCGCAAGGCGCCTGGCTATGACCCCTTCGCCTTCATCGCCTGGAGCAGCGCGGCGCCGGTGTTGCCCTTCTTCGTGCTGGCCGTGCTGATCGACGGCTGGGAGCCGGTGGTGGGCATGATTACGGGCATAGGCTGGGGTGAGGCGCTGTCGGTGCTGTACCTGGCGGTGCTGGCGACCTTGCTGGCCTATACCTTGTGGACGCAGCTGCTCACGCGCCACCCTGCCGCCAAGATCGCGCCGTTCTCGCTGCTGGTTCCCGTGGTGGGGCTGTGGGCGGCGTCGATGGCGTTTGGCGAAAGCCTGCAACCCTTGCAGTGGCTGGGCGCCGGCTGCGTGCTGGCCGGCCTGATCATCAACCAGGTGGGCGGACGCTGGCTGCGCGGCCGGTAACCTTCCACCCGTACCCTCGCACCCCCTAATGGGGCACCCCTCTCAGCTGACCGGATTACACCCTACCGGCGATGCCGGCTGGCGCCATCAGACCTGTTCGAAGCAGATGTAACGCTTGTCGGTGTACTCCCGGCGGGTAGTGATGTCGGCGACCACCGCGCCCGGCGGGCCGCGGCGCAACCATTCCAGCATGTGATCCACCTGGTCGGGTGTGCCTTGCACCAGGGCTTCGACCGTGCCGTCCAACAGATTCTGCACCCATCCCGTCACACCCAGCATGTGCGCGCGTCTGACCGTGGCGTGGCGATACCCCACGCCCTGGACCGTGCCGGTAATGCTGACAAGAACAGTTTCCAAAGCGGTATCGGCCGGAACGGGGTGTTGAGGGTCTTGCATGGTTTTTCCTTCGGATGATGCGTCGCCAGCGCAATGTGCGTAGGCGGTTATGGCTACGGCGGATGGTCTATAGGCCCGGCGGGGGTCGAAGCGATACGTTAGTGCTCATGTCAAAACGTGCCAACGGGAACACCCGCTATCAGAGCTTGGAGAAGCCACTATGGAAGAGACCAGTTTGTTGTCGGAAGCAGAGACAGCGCGCTACAGGGACCAGGGGTACCTGGCCCTGAAGGATATGTGCCCGCAAGACGAGGTGGGTTACATCCGGCGGACCCTGCTGGACCTGTTTGCAAACAAGACCGGCTACAACGAGGGCGCGCAGTACGACTTCGTCAGTCGCGATGACCCGTCCAAGCCTGCCAAGTTTCCCAGCCTGCACGATCCGCGTCATTATGCCCCCGGTTTGCTGAAGACTGCCTACCACGAGCGCACGCTGGATCTGGCGCGCCAGCTGCTGGGCGAAGAGGCGGCGCTTTACGGCGAACACGCGCTGCTCAAGCCCGGCCCGTTCGGTCCCGAGACGCCGTGGCATCAGGACGAGGCGTTCCGCTCGCCGGACTTCGTCTACAACGAGCTGAGCATCTGGCTGGCGCTGCAACCGGCGACGGTCGAGAACGGCTGCATGCAGTTCATTCCCGGGTCCAACAAGTGGGACGTGCTGGAGCACCGTTCACCGGGCGGCGACAAGAGCCTGCACCCGCTGGAATGCTGCGGCGACTTTGCGCGCGACCAGGCCGTGCCGGAACCACTGGACCCGGGCGGCATCACCGTGCATGACGCGCGCACGCTGCACTTCACCGGCCCGAATACGTCGCCGTCGCCTCGGCTGGCGTACATCCTGATCTACAACACGCCGCCTGTGTATAAGCCGGGGCGCCGGGAATTCCCGTGGCTGGAAGGCCGCTGGACGGACAGCCAGACGCGCAAGAAGCAGTGGCACAAGCGCGGCGGGCTGGCCGTGGATGTGATGCGCCGCTTGCCCGGCGCACGGCTGACCAGCCCGCGCTGGGTGGCGTGGGCAACGATCCGCGCGGTCAGCAAGGTCTGGCCGAGATAGCTTGGGTGGGCCGGGGCCGCAGAGCGCCGGTCAGAGGGGGGGCGAACGGGGCCGGCAAGCGACGCTTGCCGGCCTCGGCGCGTATACTGGGCGGCGCCGCAGGGCGATAACGCCTATGCGCAGTGGCAAAGCCGCCCGCAGCCGGCGGCTCCAGACTCTAAAAATACGAACCGCAGCTGGCGCACCCCTATCACTCTCAGACCTCCCATGACCGCTAACCTTTCTACGATCACCTGCATCGAAGATTTGCGCGCCATTGCGCAACAGCGCGTGCCGCGCATGTTCTATGACTACGCCGATTCCGGCGCCTGGACCGAAGGCACGTATCGCGCCAATGAAAGCGATTTCCAGAAGATCAAGCTGCGCCAGCGCGTGGCGGTGAACATGGAAGGCCGGTCGTTGCGCACCACGCTGGCGGGTCACGACGTGGTGATGCCGCTGGCGATTGCGCCGACGGGCCTGACCGGCATGCAGCATGCCGATGGCGAGATTCTGGCGGCCAAGGCCGCTGCCGATTTCGGTGTGCCCTTCACGTTGTCCACGATGAGCATTTGCTCGCTGGAAGACGTGGCCGAAGCCACCAAGAAGCCGTTCTGGTTCCAGCTTTATGTGATGCGCGACCGCGAGTTCGTCGCCAACCTGATCGACCGCGCCAAGGCCGCAGGCTGCACGGCGCTGGTGTTGACGCTGGACTTGCAGATCCTGGGCCAGCGCCACAAGGACATCAAGAATGGCCTGTCCACGCCGCCCAAGCCCACCTTGCGCAACCTCATCAATCTGGCCACCAAGCCGCGCTGGTGCATGGGCATGCTGGGCACCAAGCGCCGCACGTTCGGCAACATCGTCGGCCACGCCAAGGGCGTGAGCGACCTGTCTTCGCTGTCGGCCTGGACGGCGGAACAGTTCGACCCGCGCCTGAGCTGGGACGACGTGGAATGGATCAAGCAGCGTTGGGGCGGCAAGCTCATCATCAAGGGCATCCTGGATGTGGAAGACGCGCAGCTGGCCGCCAATAGCGGCGCCGACGCGCTCATCGTCAGCAACCACGGCGGGCGCCAGCTGGACGGCGCCATGTCGTCCATCGCTGCGCTGCCGTCGATTGCGGATGCGGTGGGTTCGAAGATCGAAGTCTGGATGGACGGCGGCGTACGTTCCGGCCAAGACATCCTGAAGGCCGTGGCGCTGGGCGCACGCGGCGCGATGATCGGCCGCGCGTTCCTGTACGGCCTGGGCGCTTACGGCCAGGCGGGCGTCACCCGCGTGCTGGAGCTGCTGTACAAGGAAATGGATACGACGATGGCGCTTTGCGGCCGCCGCTCGATCACGCCGGGCGACCGCAGCATCCTGCTGCCCGGCACGTATCCGACCTGATACCGCCGATCAGGCCCCGTTGCCGGTTCCCAGGAACTGGCTCGGGCGCCGCAAGGCTGGGTCGAACGGGTTGATCTGCGACCCGATGGCGTCGGCCTCGCGGCGCAACATTTCCACGATCAGCGGCAGGCGTTCATCGTTGATGCGTTCAATGGGGGCGGCCACGCTCAGTGCCGCCACCGTCACGCCATTCGGGTCGTAGACCGGCACCGCCAGCCCCGCAATATTGGGAAACACGCCCTGCCCCTGACTGCGCGCGTATTGCAGTTCCTGGCATTCGCGGATGCGCACACGCATCGAAATTTCATCGACGAAACCCAGATGGTGCAGCCGGGGAATGTTGAAGCGGATGACCTCTTCGCGTTCCGCTTCCGGCAGGCTGGCCAGCAGCACAAGCCCGCCCTGGCCCATGCCCAGCGGCACGCGGCCGCCGATGTCGCCCGTGTGCGAACGCACGGGGAAGGCGCCGTCCACCCGGTCCACACACACCGCATCAAAGCCGCTGCGCACCAGCAGAAAAATAGTGTCGTTCAGCATGCCCGACAGGCGCAGCATCGCCGGCCGGTATAGGGACCGCAAGCTGGACTGATGCGTGCCGGCCGCCGCCGCCAACGAGAAGAACGCCACGCTGAGTTGATACCCCTTGCTTTGCGCGGGCTGCTCCACTACGCCTTCCTGCATCAAGCCCTGAAGCACGCGATGCACCGTGGCTTGCGCCTGCCCGGTGCGTTGCGCGATGTCTGTCAGACGCAGTTTTTCGCCCTTGGCATCGGCCAGCACGCGCAGCACGGCGAATGCGCGCTGCAATACGCCCAGGCCGCCCGACTCTTCCGCTGTCTCTGATTTCTTCATTATGGAGTTCCGACAATCAAAATTACTTGGCACAGTTTTATCAAGAAATTCGGATAGATGGAATTATTAAATAAAAAATTCGATTCTTCGGAAAACCCTAATTGACCCTGCGTTTTGGCCGATCCTAGACTGCGCCATCGAATAAGCCGTCAGCCCGCCCCGCAACCGGCGGACAACGCGGCGCAACGCCCGCAACGGGCGACGGGGTTTGGATATGTCATTTCTGCGGCTGGAAAACGTCTCGAAGAACTACGGCGACCTGCGCGTCGTCTCGGATCTGAACCTGACGGTAGAGCAAGGCGAATTCGTCTCGCTGCTGGGTCCCTCGGGCTGCGGCAAGACCACCACGTTGCAGATGATTGCGGGCTTTGCTGACGTCACGCGCGGCGTCATCACGCTGGACGGGCGCGACATCACCCACGCCAAGCCCAACACCCGTGGCCTGGGCATCGTGTTCCAAAGCTACGCGCTGTTCCCGCACCTGACCGTGGCCGACAACGTGGCCTTCGGCCTGAAGATGCGCAAGGTGGATCGTGCTGAACGCCAGGAACGTGTGCGCGAGGCACTGGCGCTGGTCAAGCTGGACAAACACGCCGACCGCTATCCGCGCGAACTGTCCGGCGGGCAGCGCCAACGTGTGGCGTTGTCGCGCGCGCTGGTCATTCGCCCGCCCGTGCTGCTGCTGGACGAACCCTTGTCCAACCTGGATGCCAAGCTGCGCGAAGACATGCAGTTTGAACTGCGCAGCATCCAGAAGAAGATCGGCACCACCACCGTCATGGTCACGCATGACCAGGCGGAAGCGCTGTCGATCAGCGATCGCGTCGTGGTCATGCAAGACGGCCGCGCCACGCAGGTCGATGCGCCCTTTCGCATGTACGAGCACCCGCAAACCGAATTCATCTCGCGCTTTGTGGGCAAGACCAATCTGCTCCCGGGCCGCGTCACGCGTTGCGGCGCGCAGGCCGAAGTCGAAACCGGCGCGCTGCGCGTGGTGGTCGATGGCGAAGGCCTGCGCCACGGCGACACCGTGCAGCTGTCGCTGCGCCCCGAGAAGCTGGTGCCGGTGCCGGCGGGCCAGGGCAAGCTGTCCTGTGTGGTGAACACGCGTTATTTCCTGGGCAGCCAGTGGATGTATGACCTGGACTCGCCGGTGGGCGCGCTGACCGTGCTGACGCCCAACGATGGCCGCCGCCCGCACGACGACGGCGAAGCCATTGGGCTGGACTGGGCCGAAGGCGTGTTGCGCGTGCTGCGCGCACCTGCCCAGAGCTCCGCCGCGCAATCGGCCGACGCCATCGCAGAGGCCTGACATGGCGACGCTGACTCACGCCGCTGCCGGCCCCAAGCCGCGCAACGAAGGCACGCTGGCCATTCTGGGTTCGCTGCCGCTGGCCATCGTGTTCCTGACCCTGGTGCTGACGCCGCTGGCCTTGACGCTGGTTCTGTCGTTCCGGCCGTTCGATTACAGCGCCGGCATCTTGCCCGGCCATACCTTCGAGCACTACGCGGTCGTCGTCACCGACAGCTATTTTCTGGAAATCTTCTGGCGCACGTTCTGGATCGCCGGCGTCACCACCTTGATCTGCGTGCTGATCGGCGCGCCCGAAGCCTACATCCTGTCGCGCATGAGCAAGCCGTGGCGGTCCATCTTCCTGCTCGTCGTGCTGTCTCCGCTGTTGATCTCTTTGGTGGTGCGCGCGTTCGGCTGGAGCATGCTGCTGGGCCCCAGCGGCGTCATCGGCAAGGCCGCCGCCGCGCTGGGCATGGGGCCGCTCTTGTATACGCCCACCGCCGTCATCATCGGCCTGGTGCATGTGATGCTGCCCTTCATGGTGATCCCGGTGTGGACGTCGCTGCAAAAGCTTGACCCCACCGTTGAACACGCTGCGCTGTCGTTGAACGCCTCGCGTTTTCAGACGCTGACGCGCATCGTGCTGCCGCAGGCGATGCCCGGCATCTTGTCGGGCAGCCTGATCGTGTTCGGCCTGTCGGCCAGCTCGTT
>CAJYKY010000582.1 GCA_913775005.1 uncultured Achromobacter sp. | reverse complement strand
CACGTCCACCGCGTCCAGCACGCCCGCATTGGCCGGCACGTCCGGAAACAGATGCTTCAGTGCGACATAGCAAGCCGCGATGGCCGTCGCGCGGGAAATGTTGACGGGGCCGGCGCAGGCGGGCGATGTGCCGTTGAAGTCCAGCGTCAGCCGGTCGCCGGCAATCGTCAGCGTCAGCGCGATGCGCAAGGGCGTGTCGCGCACGCCGTCGTTGTCCAGCATGTCTTCAAACGCGTATTGGCCATCGGGCAAGGCCGCGATGTGGTCGCGCATCAGCCGGCGCGCGCGTTCGCGCAAGGTGTCCAGCGATTCCAGCACGGTGGCGTCGCCATATTCATCCAGCAGCCCGGCCAGCCGGCCCGCGCCCAGTTCAAGCGCGGCCAATTGCCCGTTCAGGTCGCCCCACAGGCTGTCGGGCAGGCGCGTGTTGGCCTTCAGGATGGCCAGCACGTCCAGGTCCAGCGTGCCGGCGCGCACGATGCGCACCGGCGGGATCTGCACAGCTTCCTGCCAGCATTCGGTGGCGGCCGGGTTGTAGTTGCCCGGCACCGCGCCGCCCACGTCATGCCAGTGCGCGGCCGACGCCAGGAAGCAGAACAGCTTGCCTTGCCGGAACACGGGGCGCACCAGCTTGAAGTCGTTGGCGTGCGTGCCGCCTTCGTACGGGTCGTTAAACAGCCAGACGTCACCATCCACCATGCCGCCGCGCTCGGCCGCCGCCTTGGCCGCCGCCTTCACGGCAAATGCCATCGCGCCCACGAACACGGGCAGGCCGGATTTGCCCTGGATCAGCGTGGCGCCGGTGGCCGCGTCGTACATGCCATGGCAGGCGTCGTGCGCCTCGGCAATGATGGGATTGAACGCGCTGCGGTACAGCGTGGCGTCCATCTCATCGGCAATCTGTTCCAGGCGGCCCTTCAGGACCGCCAGGGTGACGGGATCAAGCATGGTGTTTTCCTAAGTGGTTTGACGCTGTTTCAAGAGATTCAGCAGTCCGCCGGCCCGCACCATTTCCAACAGGAAGGCGGGCACGGTCTCGCAATGCAGGGCGGCGGCGTGGGCGCCGGCTTCTACGCGCACGATCCGGCCGGCGGCGGGGTCGACGCAGATGCGATCGCCTTCGGCCAAGGTGTCGGCGTCGGGGCAGGTCAAGAGCAGCAGGCCCACGTTGAACGCGTTGCGGAAGTACAGGCCGTTGAACGATGGCGCGATCACCGCCGCCACGCCCAGCCGGACCAGCGCGGCCGCCGCCTGTTCGCGCGACGAGCCGATGCCAAAGTTGGGGCCGGCCACCAGCACGTCGCCCGGCTGCACCTGCCCGGCGAAATCGGGCCGCACCCGTTGCAGGCAATGGCGCGCGATCTCGTCGATGCCGAATTTCATGTAGGCGCCCGGGGCCAGCGCGTCGGTGTCGATGTCGGCGCCAACGCGCCAGACGCGGCGCGGCGTGGCGGGGTCGATGGGCGCGGGTTGGGTCGGCGCGGACTGCGGCGCCGATGAATGCGTCAAAGGTTTATCCGTCATACCGTGAACTCCCGCGGGTCGGCAATGCGCCCAGCCACCGCAGACGCCGCCACCGTATAGGGCGAGGCCAGGTAGACCTGCGCCGTCTCGGACCCCATGCGTCCTTTGAAGTTGCGCGCCGTCGTTGAAATGACCGTGGCCCCATCGGGAATCGACCCGCCATAACCCGCACAGGCGCCGCAAGACGTCGGCAACACATCGGCGCCTGCGTCACGCAGCACCTGCATCACGCCCTCGGCATCCGCCTGCTGCTGATCCTGTTGGCTGGCCGGCGCCACCATCAGGCGCATGCCGGATGCCAGCTGGCGGCCGCGCAGGACGCTGGCGGCGGCGCGCAGATCGTCCAGCTTGGCGCCGGTACACGCGCCGATATACGCCACTTGCACTGGCACGTCGCCGTACTGGTCCACGTCGCGCGCATTGGCTGGGCTGTGCGGCGCGGCCACTTGCGGGGCCAGCGTGGACGCATCGAACTCATGCCATTCGGCATCCGCGCCCGCATCGCTTTGCCAGCGCGCCAGATCCAGTTCCTGCGTGACACCCGCCGCGCGCAGATAGGCGGCGGTGGTGTCGTCGGGCGCAATCAGCCCCACCTGCGAGCCCAGCTCGGCGCTCATGTTGGACAAGGTCATGCGTTCCTGCATGGACAGCGCGCGCACGGCCTCGCCGCAAAATTCCACCGCCTGATAGCGGCCGCCATTCATGCCGTAGCGGCCGATCATGTGCAGCATCATGTCTTTGCCGGTGACGCCCGCCGCCAGTTGCCCGCGCCAATGCATCATCAGCGTCTTGGGCACCTTGACCCAGATCTGGCCGGTGACCGCCACGCCCAGCATCTCGGTGCTGCCGATGCCGAACATATAGGCGCCGAACGCGCCGCCCGTGGGCGAGTGCGAATCGCCGCCCACGCAGAACATGCCGGGGCGGATATGGCCGTGCTGCGGCACCACCACGTGGCAGATGCCGACGGAGTCATACACGTTGGGCAGTTGCTGCCCCG
>CAJYKY010000581.1 GCA_913775005.1 uncultured Achromobacter sp. | reverse complement strand
CGCGAGCCAGCCGAATCGAGGTCAGGTTCGGGTGATCCGGCGGCTGCATCGAAATGCCGATGTCGGCCTGACCCGACAGAAAATACGCGGCCAGCTCGTCGAACGTCACGCTGCGGTAATCCACGCGCGCATCGGCGTTGCGGCCGCGGAAGCGTTCCAGCGCCATCGGCACCAGACGCTGGCCGAAACTGGCGCTGGCCACGATCTTCAACATGCCCGCGCCTGACTGCCCCAAGCTGGCCGCCAGATCGTTCACGCGCTGGATGCCGCCGTACACCTGCTCGACCTCGGCGTACAGGCGCCGCGCCTCGGCCGTGGGCGACAGCCGGCTCTTCACGCGTTCGAACAGCCGGTAACCCAAGCGGCTTTCCGTCAGCGCCAACACCCGGCTGACAGCAGGCTGCGACACGTGCAGCATCCGCCCCGCCCCGCTGATCGAACCGGACATCATGATGGCGCGGAACACCTCGATCTGCCGCAAATTGAGCGGTCGGCCAGCGCTGGGCCCGACCTCGTCCGCATAGGCATCGGCATCCATTTTCTTCCCCTTAAGCAATAACGGCGGATTATAGGATTGCCACATTTTTCGATGATGCAGCGCCGCAATGCAGGTGTAATCTGCGCCCCTGAACACAACAAAACCAGGGGAATACCACCATGCATCGCACACTGATCCGCAGTCTTTCCGCGTTGGCCGTCAGCGCCGCCATGATCGGCACGGCCTCGGCCGCCGGGGCCTATCCGGACAAGCCCATCACCTTCGTGGTGCCGTCCGCCGCTGGCGGTTCGCCCGACGTGTTGTCGCGCCTGATCACCACGCAACTGGCCAAGGACACTGGCGCCACGGTGGTGGTTGAAAACCGTCCGGGCGCCGCGGGCAACATCGGCATCGCGCTGGTCAAGCGCGCCGCCGCCGACGGCTACACCGTGGGCTACGGCAACATCAACACGCTGGCCGTGAACCGCTCGCTGTTCAAACGCCTGCCCTACGACGTGGACCAGGACCTGACGCCCGTCGCGCACATGTTCGACCTGTACAACGCCCTGATCGTCCCGGCCGACTCGCCCGTCAAAAGCGTGCAAGACCTGATCGACCGCGCCCGCAAGGAACCCGGCCGCCTGTCGTACGGCGCATCGGGCGTGGGCACCACCGGCCACATGGGCGGCGAGCTCTTCAAGAGCATGGCCAAGCTGGACGTGATGTTCATCCCGTACAACGGCGGCCCCGCCGCCATCCAGGACCTTCTGGGCGGCCGCCTGGACTACCTGTTCGTCAACACGTCGGAAGCGACTCCGCTGGTCAAGAGCGGCAAGGTCCGCGCCATTGGCGTCAGCTCTCTGAAGCGCTTGTCGCTGATGCCTGACGTGCCGACGTTGGACGAATCCGGCCTGAAGGGCTACGAAACGGTGGCCTGGGGCGGCGTGGTGGCGCCCAAGGGCACGCCCGCCGACGTGGTGGCAAAGCTGAACACCGCCATCCAGAAAGCCTTGCAAGCGCCCGAAGTGCGTACGGGTCTGGCCACGCTGGGCGCGGAACCGGCCACCGGCTCGCCGGAAGACTTCAAGCAATTGATCGACCGCGAAACGGCCAAGTGGAAGCAGATCATCGACACCGCCGGCATCGAAAAGCTGGACTAAGCCTCTTATGACGGATCGCACCTTGCAGGCAGACTTCATCGTGGCGGGCGCCACGCTTATCGACGGTTCGGGCGGCCCCGCCACCCAGGGCGACCTGGCCGTGCTGGGCGAGCGCATCGTGGCAGTTGGCGACTTTGCGCACCCGGCGGGCGTACCGGTCATCGATGGCCGGGGCCAGGTGCTGGCGCCGGGCTTTATCGATTCGCACACCCACGACGACGGCTACCTGCTGGCGCATCCCGACATGCTGCCCAAGGTGTCGCAAGGCATCACCACCGTTGTCACCGGCAATTGCGGCATCAGCCTGGCGCCGCTGGAACGCGCGCAGATTCCGCAGCCGCTGGACTTGCTCGGTCCGACCGAGCTGTTCCGCTTCGGCACGTTCCGCGCCTGGATGGATGCGCTGCGCGACACGCCCGCCGCCGTGAACGTGATTCCGCTGGTGGGCCACACGACCTTGCGCGTCGCCGTCATGGAGGACACCTCGCGCGCCGCCAATGAGGCCGAACGCCGCGCCATGCGCGACCTGCTGCAAGACGCGCTGGACGCGGGCGCCTTTGGCGTCTCCACCGGCACGTTCTACCCACCCGCCAGCGCCGCGCCCACCGACGAGATCATCGACGTGTGCCGGCCCTTGCAGCGCGATTCGCTCGGCCGTACCGGCATCTACGCGACCCACTTGCGCGACGAGGCCGACCACATCGTGCCCGCCATGGAAGAGGCCTTGCTGATCGGACGCGAACTGGATTGCCGCGTCGTGTTCTCGCATCACAAGCTGGCCGGGGAACGCAACCATGGCCGTACGCGCGAAACGCTGGACATGATCAGCCGCGCGGCAGCCCAGCAGTCCGTCTGCCTGGACTGCCATCCCTACCCGGCCACGTCGACCATGCTGCGCCTGGACCGCGCGCGGCTCGCCAGCCGCACGATGATCACCTGGTCCAAGGGCTACCCCGAGGCCACCGGCCGCGACTTTGCCGAGGTCATGGAAGAACTGGGCCTGTCCGACGACGCCGCCGTG
>CAJYKY010000580.1 GCA_913775005.1 uncultured Achromobacter sp. | reverse complement strand
TCACGATCATCAGGAAGCCGGTACTGGTCTGCTCGTATTGCAGGCCCTGTTGCTGCACGGCGGCCGGCAACTGCGCAATCACGTTGGACACGCGGTTCTGCACGTCCACCTGCGCAAGGTCGGGATTGGTACCCGGCGCGAAGGTGGCGGTGATGGTCGAGGTGCCGTAGGAATCGCTGACCGACTCGTAGTAGATCAGGCCCTTGGCGCCGTTCAGCTTGTCTTCGATGATGCTGGTGACGGATTCGGCCACTTCCTTGGCCGATGCGCCCGGGTAAGTAGCGGTGATCGTGATCGCCGGCGGCGCCACGTCGGGGTACTGCGCCACTGGCATGTTCGGGATGGCAAGCACCCCGGCAAGCAGAATGAACAGGGCGACTACCCAAGCGAAAATTGGTCGTTCAATAAAAAATTGCGGCATGTGGGCTGACTCTGAAAGCGATGCTCACCAAAGGGGAACGCGGCGCTTGTTGCGCCGCGTGCCGCTTACGATTTCTGGCCTGCCGCCTTGTCCTGCTGGGCAGGCTCGGCGGGCTTGGACGACTCGGCGGGCTTGGCGGGTTCGGCCGGTTTAGCGCCGGGTTGCGCCGCAGGCTGGGCGCCGCCGGCGGGGGCTCCGTTCTTGTTCCACTGGCTGACCTGCACGGGCGCGCCGGGGCGGATCTTCTGGAAGCCTTCCACCACGACCACGTCGCCGGCCTTCAGGCCGCTGGTGATCAGCCAGTTGTTCTTGATGGAGCCGCCGGTGGTAACGGGCAGCTGCGTGATCTTGTTGTCCTTGACCAGCATCAGGCTTTGCGAGCCATCGGCAGTGCGTTGCAGCGCCTGCTGCGGCACCACCAGCGCCTTGTCGTCTACGCCCTGCTCCAGCCGCACGCGCACGTACATGCCGGGCAACAGGATGCCGTCGGGATTGGGCACTTCAGCGCGCAGGTTCACCTGGCCCGTGCTCGGGTCCACGGTGATGCCGGTGAACAGCAGCTTGCCCGCATGCGCGTATTCAGAACCGTCTTCCAGCACGACGGTGGCGCGCGCGGTGTCTTTGCCCACTTGCTGCAACTGGCCGCTGGCGAACGCGCGGCGCAGCGAGGCGAGCTCGGCCGTGGACTGGGTGAAGTCCACATAAACCGGGTCCAGCTGCTGCACGGTGGCCATCTGCGTGGCAGACGTGGCTTCCACCAGCGCGCCTTCCGTCACCAGGGGTTTGCCGATGCGGCCCGTGATGGGCGAGGTGACATCGGTAAACCCAAGATTGATGGCGGCGTTGTCCTGATTGGCCTTGGCGGCCGCCACAGAAGCTTCGGCCTGCCGGTACGAGGCCACGGCGTTGTCGTATTCCTGCTTGCTGACGGCGTTGGCCTTGACCAGCGGCGCATAACGGTCGGCCAGCAGCTTGGCGCTGAACAGATTGGCTTGCGACTGCTTCAGTTGCGCAGTGGCCTGATCGTACGCCGCCTTGTAAGGCGCTGGATCGATCTTGAACAGCAGTTGGTTTTCTTTGACGTCCCCGCCTTGCTCGAAGGCGATCTTCTGGACGATGCCGGTGACGCGAGCACGGATCTGCGCATCGCGCACCGCATCCACGCGGCCCGGCAATTCGGAAACGATGGGAGCACGCTCGGGTTGCACGGTAATGACGCTGACCTGGGGCATGCCGGGATTCATCTGGGGCTTTTCGCCGCATCCCGCCAATATCAGCGCGAGGACGCCTCCCGAAACAGCCAGACCTGAAACACGTTTAGGCGAAAACCGCATTGAAACCCCCGCGTAGAGCGTAGTTAACCGCTTCAATTAACCGCGTCAAATCAGGCGCCTTGTGTCATCGCGTTATTCATCGGTTAACCGCCGCATTGGCCATTGAAAAAGCGCATCAATGGTCAAGAGCAATGGTCATAAAGCGCGATCAAAACAAGCCAAGCGTCAGGTATGACACGTGAACAGCCCAATAATGTAACTCAGTTATTGGGGAAATCACGTATTTTCAAGCTGTACAACGCTGCGCGGGGGAGACAAATCGGTAACAGCCTCAGGCCGTGGATAACGTCCTGAGATTACCCAGGAATACATAGCCCGCGCCGTGCACAGTATGCAGCGGCAAGCGGGTTCCTGTCTGTAGAACTTTGCTGCGCAGTCGGCAGATCGCCACATTCAGCGTGCGCATATTGGTGCTTTGGCGCAACGCCATCAGCGCTTCGCGGCGCAGTTCGCGTTGGGGGCTTTGGACCAGGCATTGAAAGCATGCGCGTTCGATTTCGGTCAAGTCGATGCGTACGCCGTTGGGCGACAGCAGCGTCCACCCGCGATACAAGAGGCTCCACCACCCGTCAACGCCTTCGGACGACGCTGGCGTCGTGGCGGCAGCCGTGACGGAGGTCGGACGGCGGCGGCCACGGGAAAACGCCGGGGCCGGTCGAGCGATAAAGTCGGAAGCATTCATGGCACGTCTCCACCAGGACGGCCTGCACCAACAGTGGTGATAGCCGGAGCCCGGAACAAGGTTGCTGTTTGTCCCTGAAGACTACCGGCCAGAACGCCCTCTGGCGCACCGAGGGGTCGTTTATAAGACCAGTCCTACGATTTTTACGCTATGTACGCTTGCCGTTTCGGTGAATATCGTGGGTAACGAAGCAACTGTCCTGGGTGGGCCGCGCCAGAATGCCCGGTTTGGCCAAGGTATGGCGGATGTCGGCCAGGCCCGATTCCCAGTGCTCGCGCATGGCTTCGGTGCCGAACTCGTAGTCCTTGGAATAACGCTCCCGGTGCTTGGACTCGTAGATCAGGTTGATGATGTTGGTGGACGGCGTGTGCGACAACTTGCGGATATCGGCCAGGTCGGGCGCGTTG
>CAJYKY010000579.1 GCA_913775005.1 uncultured Achromobacter sp. | reverse complement strand
CGCGGCAGCAGGCGGTGGCCGTGGGCTGGCTGTCCCTTGATAACGCTTTTTCCAGCTTGGGCGAGGCCGTCCTGTTGATCAGCAAGGAATCGCTGGTCGACAAAATGTCGGCGCTGGCGCCGCGCTATTTGAACGATGGACACGGCTGGGCGGTGCGCGCGGGCAAGCTGCGCCACGCCAACGCCAAGATGCAGCGCCTGTTCGAAGCCTATTGCGCCGCCATCGTCCACGACCACCAGCCGCGCTCGCTGGCCACCACGGCCAGCTGGGGCGAAGTCTTCTGGCTGGACCTCAGCCCGGCCCCGCAGACACTCAGCCCTCAGGAGGCGCGCATGATGCTGGTGCGCATGCGCCGCAAGAGCGCTTTTGCGCGGCCGGATGTGCACAAGCTGGAAGCGCTGTTCGCCATCACCGGCGCTGAAGCCGCGGTGCTGGCGGGGCTGGCCGCTGGCCACAGTGTGGAAGAGGTTGCCACGCTGCGCCGCGCATCGGTGCTGACGGTGCGCAAGCAAGTCGCGTCGCTGCTGAGCAAGATGGAATGTCACCGCCAATCGGAACTCGTCCGCCTGGCGTCATTGCTGTAGGTCGGGCCGCGCAGGTCGGGCCGCGTGGGGTACTCAATATGGGGTATGCGGCGCCCCCCCATACGGCCCTACGATGAGGCCGAAGCTACCAAGAGGAGGGGTTACCACCAGTCATCAAGGAGTCATCCATGAAGACCGTTCCCCTGCTGCGCGCCGCAGCCCCGCTGGCGCTTGCCGCCGCCACGCTTCTGACCGGCAACGCCTACGCGCAAATGGCAGCCGCCCCCACCACCGCCACGCCAGAACCCAACATCGCGCTCAGCCGCGATGACGTCGAACGCGACCTTGCCGCATGGAAGCAATCAGGCGTTGAAAGTAACTGGAACAGCGACAACACCCCGGACATCAACAGCCCGGAATACATCGCCAGCTACCGAAAGTATGCGGACACCGTCAGACCCGGGAATGCTTCTCAGCCGAAGTCGCCGCCATCGCAGTCGCAGGGTAAGTGGTGAGCTTAGGCGGGCCGCCGCGCCCGTTCCTTGCAGATAGGGATTACCGGCGGATATGCCCCAGGAACGAACACCGTGTCGTTCCTGTTCGAACGGCAGATTACTGAACCTTCGGCATCTCGGGGACGCGGCGCAGGTCAGCGCGCTGCACGGGCATGCAGATATTTGCAGGCCTTATCGCGTTGAGGTAGATCGGGTCTTTATAGAGCGGGTCTCTGCTTTGCCTTGCGCTGACCTGCCGTTTGCATAGCAGCACGGTGTCGCCGAAGGCATATCCGACCCATGCATAGACAAAGGTCATCTTGGCAGGTCCGGGCGTCGCAGCCTCCTTGCCGTCTTTGCTGCGTTCCGGCGGAATGTCCGCGACTGCGAAACCCAGGTTTTCCAGGGCGGCGGCTGCCGAAGGGGATGAAATCTGAAAATAGGATTTCTCGGTACTCTGGATTTCAAGAAGCGAAAACACACGATCCTTGATCGGCGCATAAGGAAGCGCAACCAGCGTCAACATGGCCAGCAGCAAGGCCGCGATGAAAGCCTGTTTAGCCGACGCATTCGGATCGTCGCCTTGGCTGCGTGCATGCAAGTAGATGAACGCGGGCAGCATTGTCAGCATGCCGGCCACCACCAATAAAATCCAACCAACGAAAGCGCCCAAGGCGGATTCGATCGTATCGCCGAACAGTCTGCCCAAAACAAGGACCGGCAAGCTCGTCAGAAATGCGGCGCTCCAGATCATCCAGATCAACCATAACGGCAGGAAGACCGCGCCAAAAAATCGCCGGGCCTTGCCATGCCCTGCCGAACCTTCAGGCTGTCTTTCCAGGTTTGGAAGCACGAATCCGCCTCGCGCCGGGGCGTTCATCCTGGCCCCGCCACGCATTGAGCCGGGCACTGCTCTGCCGTGCGATTGCAACGCTAGACTCCAGCGTTCCAGAAACTTGTTGCGGACATCAAGACAGGATCCGTCAGACCGCCTGATCACCGCCACTATCCCGGGCAGCGCGTACCCGACCACTCCCAACGCCATGCCGCCAATGATCAGCCGAGGCAGGGTAAGAATCTCACCCGCCTCATCGCTCACCCCTATCAGGCCAAACCCTATGGACCATGCTGCGCAAGTGGCAAGCAGAATCCATTTCACCCGCTGGGGCATGGATCGCTCGGGCAAGTAGATGTCCGAGCAGCTCAGCAGCAGGAACGATGGCAGCAGCAACACAACAATCACTGCCCCCATAAACGCCAGCGCGCTGACCGCCAGAAATGCCAGGCCGCTTGCCGAGGTTGCGGACGGCAGCAGCAATGACACCCAGCCCAGTTGCGCCAGGTGCACCCACAGCATGGCGCCCGCAAGCAACATATAGATGGGCGTCAATTTCAGGACGAAATCGATGCTTCGGCTGGCGATGTCGAAAAAGCTCGCCCGTACCGCTTTACCTGAAACTACAAAATCGTTCGTCGTCATCTGTGCATCTATGCCGCGTGCCGGCCTCGTCATTGCAAATAGAACGCCACCTCGTCCGCCGTCAGATAACGCGTGAACGTTAATGATGGCGCGTGTGCCTCGTGAATGATGCCGTTAAAGCCCGACCAGTTACGCTTCGTGCCTTCATCGGTTTCCAGCGCAATCAGTACGCGTTTTCCGTGTTTGGACATATTGCGCCGCAATGCGGCTTCGCCCCAGGCCCACAGCATGGGCTGGGTCAGTTCACCTCGCGTGTAGGCGCCGGCTTGCAGCCATTGGAAGTCGGCGCTGTCGCCGTCCATGTCGGGCTCGCGTGCGGGGATGTCGCGCGTCACGCCCAGCGCTTCTGCGTGCTCGCCAATCAGGATCTGCAACAGCGTGAAGGCGTGAAAGGTATTGTTGATGGCGTGTGCGCGCGCAACGAAGCCGGTCTTGGACGTGGGCAGCACAACGATCAGTTCGTCTTCATAACTGAGTTGATACGCCATCCACAGATAATGCAGCTGCTCGAACGGCAGGCTGTCGTTGTTCGTGGCCATGGGATAGAGCAGCGCGATCAGCGCATCGTCACTGACGAAGGCTTCGTGATTGCGGCGGCTGCGCATCAGCATGGTCATCATGGGCAGCACCAGCACGTCCACCGCCTGCTGCAAGGCTTCCACTTCCCAGCGCTCGTCCGGCGGCATGTCCTCCATCCTGGCCAGCGCGTCCTTCCATATCTGGCGATCGGCGGCGTCGACATCTTCATCGTCGTCTTCCACTTCCTGCGCGCAATAGGGGCGCAACCGTTGCAGCCATTGTTGCAGCAGCGCTTGCAGGGCGGGAAAGGCAATGGCGGGGTCCGCATCGTCTTCAACCAGCGACCCGCACATCAAGGCCAACGCCGATGCGCGGCTTGGGTGTAGCGAAGGCAGCAGATCGGCGCAGGCCTGAAGATTGGCGGACGTCAGCGACGCGTCTTGCGATTCGGTATAGAAAGCCAGAACCTCAGGACGTTTGAAGAATTCTTCCAACGACTGGATATCTTCGGCGCCGCGAATGGGCGCGGATAGCGCAGCGGTAAGGTCAGCGATCGGCATGCGTGCGGGATTCAACGTGAGGGGTGGGAACGATAAAGATGCAGAGGGTGGCGCGCGACACCGCGCGCGCCACGCATTTTGCATGGGAGTTTACGTGACCCCACGATGCACTTTTACTTGTCGCACTTTCCCTGAAGCGCCAGTTTGACTTCGGGTTTGGAAATGACGCGTTGGCCTTCGGCCTCGGTCACTTGTTCCACACCAGCTCCGCCGACAAACACGCCCACCTTGATGTACTGGCGCACGTAGTAGTTCTTGCCCGCGTCGGTCTTCAACTCAAGATCGTTGGGCGAAAACTCGGACTCAGTGGAAATCTTGTGAGTTTCATCACCGGCAACCTGCGTATAGAAGAACACGCGGTCGGCGGTTTCGCCGATGCAGTTGTCATCGACATAGACGTCCTTCTTCAACGCCTTGCCGACAAAGCTGTCGCGATAGATATAAAGACCGGATTTGCCGGCTTCAGGCGCCGAGAACAGCTTTGCCTTTTGATTATCTTCTGCGGGTGCCGTGGGCACATTCGCACATCCTGCCACTACCGAGACGCAGGCGACGGCCGTCGCCACTTTCAACAACTTATTGATCGTTATATTCATGTTTGTCAGCTACGAGATGCTCGCGTGGCAGAGAAAACGTCCACTGCCCCGATCACGCGGATAAGGTGAATGTATCTATCGGAATCGAATAGTGTCATATTTTTAAATTCGTAGCCAGATCAGTTTGCCGCCGTCATTGCGGATCACCTCCACAACGCGTTACACGCCATCCCAAATCTCAACAAATAAAACACCTGCGGCACCTCAACTGATTTAGTTCTATTAAAAAAATTATCAGGAGGAGGAGCCATGCGTTTACTGAATCGCAGGATCGCCGCATTGTTGGCGAGTGGATTGATTGCCCTGACCGCGGGTTGCGCCGCGCCGGGCGGCAAGAAAGACACGCTGAATATGCCCGGGCTGTCCGCGCCCGTGGAGATCGTCAGAGACCGGCACGGGGTGTCGCACATCTACGCGCAGAATCAGAACGACCTGTTCTTTGCGCAAGGCTTTAGCGCCGCGCGCGACCGGTTGTGGCAGCTGGATCTGTGGCGCCGTCAGGGCGAAGGGAAAATGGCCGAGCAGTTCGGCCCGCGCTTCATTGAGCAGGACCGCGCCGCGCGGCTATTCCTGTTCCGGGGCGACATGCAGGCCGAATTCGCCAGCTACCACCCCGACGGCCGCGCCATCCTCACGTCGTTTGCGGCGGGCATCAACGCCTATGTGAATTGGGTGAAGGCGAATCCCGATCAGATGCCGCCCGAATTCAAATTGACTGGGACCGAGCCTGGCTACTGGAGTCCCGAAACGTCGTTGATCCGTATTTACGGGCTGACGCGCAACGTCAACGAAGAAGTGAAAATGGCGCAGCAGGTCGCCAG
>CAJYKY010000578.1 GCA_913775005.1 uncultured Achromobacter sp. | reverse complement strand
CACGGCGCTGTTTTCCAGAACACGGTCCGGCAGCAGCACGCGGGCATGGGTCAGGTAGGTGCTTGACATGATCACTCCAGGTCGGCCGTGGCCGGCACGGGTGGCGTTGCGGGGCGCAGCGCCAGGGTTTTCGTGGCGACGGCGTCACGCACTTCTTCATCGTGAAAGATGCCCAGCAAGCATCGGCCAGCGGCCAGCGCCTCGCGGATCAATTCGATAACAACGCGGCGGTTATCGGCATCCAGCGATGCAGTGGGTTCATCCAGCAACAGAATCGGATGTCGCGCGATAAAGCCGCGCGCAATATTTACGCGCTGCTGTTCGCCACCCGAAAACGTGGCGGGCGCCAGGCCCCACAAGCGGGGCGGCACATTCAGCCGGGCCAACAAGGCGCCCGCCTGTCGGCGCGCTTCGTCAGCATCTTCGCCCGCCATGCGCAAAGGTTCGGCCACGATATCCAGCGCCGACACGCGCGGGATCACGCGCAGAAACTGGCTGACATAGCCGATCACGTCGCGGCGCAGCGCCAGGATGCGCTGCTCGGGCGCACCCACCAGCTCCACCCATTCATCTTGCGTTCGCACGCGGATGCTGCCTTCGGTGGCCAGGTAGTTGCCATACAGGCAGCGCAACAAGGTGCTCTTGCCGGTGCCGGACGGGCCGGCCAGCACCAGGCAATCGCCCGCCGCCGCGTCAAAGTCCACGGCGTGCAACACGGGCAGCCGGATGCCGCCCTGGTTATGCAGGGTGAACATTTTTCCGAGGCCCCGCACCTCGATCATGGGAGTGGTTGCGCGCATGCTCAGCTCTGCAAGATGGAAGACACCAGCAACTGGGTGTAGGGATGTTGGGGGTCGTCAAGAATCTGGTCGGTCAGGCCGCTTTCCACAACGACGCCGCCGCGCATCACCAGGGTGCGATGCGCCAGCAGACGCGCCACCGCCAGATCATGCGTGACAACGATGGCCGCCAGCCCCAGGTCGGCCACCAGCTGGCGCAACAAATCAAGCAAGCGCGCCTGCACCGACACGTCCAGCGACGCGGTCGGTTCGTCCATGAAAACCAGGCGCGGATGCGTGACCAGATTGCGCGCAATTTGCAGGCGCTGCTGCATACCGCCCGAGAACGACACCGGCGCATCGTCAAGCCGGCTCGCATCGATCTCCATCTTCTGCAGCCAGCGCCCCGCCGCCTCGCGCAGATCGGCGTAATGGCGATCACCCACGGCCATCAGCCGCTCGGCGATATTGGCGCCCGCGCTGACCTGCATGCGCAGACCGTCTCTGGCGTTCTGCCGCACGAAGCCCCAATCAGTGCGCGACAGCAGCCGCAGCCGCGCCGCCGGCAAGGACGCCAGGTCGATGAAACCCTGGTCGCGCGTGTCGTACCAGACGCTGCCGGCATCGGGCTGTGTCTGGTACGACACGGCCGACAGCAAAGTGCTCTTGCCCGAGCCCGATTCCCCCACCACGCACAGCACTTCGCCGGGGTAGAGATCGAAGCTGACGTCGCGGCAGCCGTGCACGCCGTCCCAGGTGCGCGTCATGTTGCGCACGGACAGCAAGGGCGTGGCGTGTTGGGAAGGCAGCGGGCTGGCGGCGCGGTGCATCGCCGCTTGGTTGAATGTGGCGGCGTTCATGCGTCGGCCTCTTCGTGCGCGGGATCGGCGGGGAGATGGAAGGGATGCCCGTCGGCCTGGCGCTGGTTGCAGTATTCCGTGTCCGAGCAGACGTAGCGGCGCGTGCCTGCGTCATCAAGAATGATTTCATCCAGGTAGCTCTCGCGCGACCCGCACACGTCGCAGCATTCCGTCCACGTTTCCACGGTGAAGGGGTGATCTTCAAAATCCAGGCTCTTGACGCGTGTGTAGGGCGGCACGGCGTAGACGCGCTTTTCGCGGCCGGCGCCAAACAGCATCAGCGCGGGGCTGTTGTCCAGCTTGGGATTGTCGAATTTCGGAATCGGCGACGGTCGCATCATGTAGCGGTCGTTGACGATGACGGGGTAGTCGTAGGTGGTGGCGATGTGGCCGTGCTGCGCGATGTCTTCATACAGCTTCACGTGCATGCCGCCATACTCGGCCAGCGCATGCATCGTGCGCGTTTCGGTTTCGCTGGGTTCCAGCCAGCGCAGCGGTTCCGGGATCGGCACCTGAAACACCATCACCTGCCCGTGCGCGAGCGGCGTTTCCGGGATGCGGTGGCGCGTCTGCACGATAGACGCCGCTGACGTCGATTCCGTGGTGGCAACGCCCGTCACGCGGCCAAAGAAGCGGCGGATGTTGATGGCGTTGGTGGTGTCGTCCGAACCTTGATCAATCACCTTTAACACATCGCCCTGCCCGATGATGGCTGCCGTGACCTGAATGCCGCCCGTGCCCCAGCCATAGGGCAGCGGCATCTCGCGGCTGCCGAACGGCACCTGGTAGCCCGGAATGGCCACGGCCTTGAGCAAGGCGCGGCGCAGCATGCGCTTGGTGGATTCGTCCAGATACGCGTAGTTGTAGTGGCCGTCGCGTTCGACGTTTGCGTGCGTGGCATTCATGAGGAAACCGCCTCGTCGATCAGATCGTTGACAGCCGCTTGCGGCGCGGGCCGCTCGGCGCGCAGGCGACGCAGCAGTTCCAGATTGGCCTGGAAGTCCACGTAATGCGGCAGCTTCAAGTGCTGCACGAAGCCCGAGGCTTCGACGTTGTCGCTGTGATAGAGCACGAATTCGTGATCGTTGGCGGGTGAGTCTGCGCGTTCACCCAGGTCTTGGGCCTTGAGCGCGCGGTCCACCAGCGCCATCGACATGGCCTTGCGTTCGCCGTAGCCGAACGTCAGGCCGTAGCCGCGCGTGAACTGCGGGCCGGCGTCGGCATTGCCCGCAAACTGGCTGACCATCTGGCATTCGGTGATGTCGATTTCACCCACGGTGACGGCAAAGCCCAGCTCTTCGATATGCATCTGCACTTCCAGCGACCCGTAGCGGATCTCGGCCGCGAAGGGATGCGTGTTGCCGTAGCCGCGCTGCGTGGAATAGCCCATCGACAGCAGAAAGCCTTCATCGGCGCGCGCCAGGTTCTGCAAGCGGGCGGCGCGCGTGGCCGGAAATT
>CAJYKY010000577.1 GCA_913775005.1 uncultured Achromobacter sp. | reverse complement strand
CGTTGCCAGCAAGGGCAACGAACGGCTCGCCAGCGGCGAGCTTTTTACTCTTGGAACCCGACGGATGGCCGAGCAAGATCCCCAGCAACCCAGCGATAGTTATGTGCAGTCCTTCGCGCGCGGCCTGTCGGTGATCCGCGCGTTCGGTCCGGCCCGTTCGCAGATGACGCTGTCGGAAGTGGCGGCCGTGACGGGGCTGACCCGCGCCGGCGCACGCCGCATTCTGCTGACCTTGGAACATCTGGGTTACGTCACCGTAGACGACCGCAAGTTCGCATTGACGCCGCGCATTCTGGAGCTGGGCTACGCCTATCTGTCGGGCACGCCGTTGTGGAACCTGGCGCTGCCCTACATGGAAGAGGTGGCCGAGCTGACGCGCGAGTCGTGCTCGGTGTCCGTGCTGGAAGGCGCGGACATCGTCTACATCTTGCGGCTGTCCACGCACAAGGTGATGACGATCAATCTGGCGGTCGGCAGCCGCTTGCCCGCCTGGGTGACGTCGATGGGCCGCGTGTTGCTGGCGGGCCTGCCCGACGCCGAGCTGGACCGCGTGCTGGCGATGAGTCAGATCCAGGCGTACACCGCCGATACCGTGACCGACATCGCCGAGTTGAAGCGCGTGCTGGCCGGCGTGCGCGCTGACGGCTACGCCTGCGTGGCGCAGGAGCTGGAGCCGGGCTTGCAGTCGGTGGCGGTGCCGATCATCGATCGCAGCGGCCGGGTGATCGCCGCGATGAATGTCAGCGGGCATTCCAACCGTTTTTCTCGCGAGGCCATGCTGGACGCGTTCCTGCCGCCCTTGCGCCGCGCCGCTGACCAGATCAACCACGCGCTGCTGCGCCGCTAGGCGACGCTGGCGGCGGGGCAGGTCGATGGACGGGGTGGCGGGCATGGGTGTAGGCGTTGTCAGGGTGGGGCGTGGCGGTGCTTGCGGTGATGCGTGCGCTTAGATGGGCGCAACGCCCAGCGTCGTGCCGCCGCACACGTACAACATCTGACCCGTCACGAAACCGTTGTCGGGCGACAGGAAGAACATCGCGGCGCGCGCCACGTCTTCGGGCGTGCCCAGGCGTTTGACGACGATGCTGTTGATGATGCGTTCGGTTTGCGGCGCGCCAGCCGGGTTGCTCTTGGTGAAGAGGTCGGTGGCGATGGGGCCGGGGCCGATCGCGTTGACGGTGATGCCGTCGCCGCCCAGTTCCATGGCAAGCGTGCGCGTCAGGCCGACCAGGCCGGCCTTGGTGGCCGAGTAGACGACGCGGTCCGGCTTGCCCAGCGCGGCGCGCGACGACATGTTCACGATGCGGCCAAAACCGGCTTCGCGCATGGCGGGCAGCGCGGCTTGCACCAGGATCAGCGCGGTGCGCAGATGCAGGTTCACCACATAGTCCAGATCGGCGAGCGTGGCGGTGTCGGCCGTGCCGGGCCGCGTGGCGCCGGCATTGTTGACCAACCCCACGACGTTGAACGCCTCGGTGACTTCACGCGCCACTTCCTTGGTGCGCGCTTCATCGGTCAGATCGGCCTGATACGACACCAACCCCGCCGGCGGATTCTCGGGCAGCTTGTAGTCAATATTGACCACCTGATGACCCGCATCGAGCAGCATGCGAATGATGGCGGCCCCAATCCCGGCGCTGCCGCCGGTGACAAGATACGCAGTCGGTTTGCTCATAAATCAGTCCTAAAAGAATCCGAACAGAACACTAAGAAGTACACCGAACCCCCAAACGGCCCCCGCCCTTCCCAGAGCGGGGACACCACCAGATCCGGCTCCGCCGGTCTGTAGGTGTCGCCCCTGGGGGCGGCGCGAAGCGCCAGGGGGGGCTCTCTCTATCAATGGGTCATATAGCCCCACGCCAGGACGGCGGTGATGTGGATCACGCCAACCCACAGCATCATGATCACGGTGTAGCCCATGACGTCACGCAGCTTCAGCTTGGACAGGGCCAGCGCCGGCAGGATCCAGAACGGCTGAACCAGGTCGTTCCAGGCGTTGCCCAGCATGACGGCCATGGTCGTTTGATTCAAGGCGCTGCCGATCTCGCGCGCGGCGTCGATCATGAACGGGCCTTGAATCACCCAGTGGCCGCCGGCGGACGGAGCAAAGAAGTTGATGAAGAACGAGCTGATCAGGCCCCAGAACGGCAGCGAGGCGGGCGTGGCAAAGTCCACGAACACTTGCGAGATCGTCGTGACCAGGCCCGAAGCGGCCATGATGGCCATGATGCCGGCGTAGAACGGGTATTGCAGGATGATGCCCGAGATGGTCTTGATGCCTTCGGTCAGCTTGGCCACGTAGGCGGCCGGCGTACCCAGCAGGATGATGCCCAGGAACAGGATGATGAAGTTGATCAGGTTCAGGTCGAGCGAGCCGCCGTCCATGAAATGGAAGGTGACATAGGCGATGCCCAGCGCGCCGATCAGCAGGCTGAGGATGCGGCTGTTGTTCAGCTTGGAGGCAATGGTGCCTTTTTCCAGCATGTCTTCAACCGCCGTTGACGTGGTGGCGTCGCGGTCGATAGCCGGGTCCACTTCAACGATCTTCTCGCCCTTCTTGGGGTGCAGCCAGGCGTTAAGCAGCGGCAGCGTGATGATGATGACCAGGCTGGTGATCAGCATCGGCACCGAGAAGATGGTTTCCGTCAGCGGGATGGTGCCCATCTGCTTGGCGGTGGGGTGGTTGGGGGTGGCGACCAGCACGGGGATGCTGGCGGACAGGCCCAGGCCGTACATGGTGAAGCCGCTGTAGGCGGCCGCGATGATCAGCGGGTAGTGCACGCCTTTGACTTTCAGCGCGAGCTTCTTGGCGACGATGCCGCCGATGACCAGGCCAAAGCCCCAGTTCAGGTAGCTGCCCACGCCGCCAACGAGCGTGGCGACGATGATGGCGGTGTGCGGGCGATGCACGTGGCTGACGATGCGGTTGAGCAGGCGGTCGGTCAGCGGCGCGGTGGCCAGCACGTAGCCCATGGCCAGGATCACGGCCATCTGGGTCGTGAAGGCGAGCAGGCTCCAGAAGCCTTTGCCCCAGGCGCGGGTGACGTCGCCGATGCTTTGGCCTTCGATGCCCATGGCGAGCAGCACGGTAAGCAGGGTCAGCGCGATGGCGAAGACGAAAGGATCGGGCAGATACTTGCGCATCAGCTCGGTAAAGAATGAAGCCAATTTATTCATGGTGCCTCCAACAACTCCGTAGGCGGGTTCTCTCGTGTCGTGTCCCGTCCGGCATCGGGTGGCGAGGCCGGGTGGGATCGACGTCTGGTTTTCTTTGTGTGGTGGGGCTCGTGGCCCGATGGCGCGGTTGGCGGATGCCCCCGCGCCTTATCTGTTTGTGAATTCGATGGCGGGGCGGTCAGGCGTCGCTGGCTTTACGGTTCAGGAACTCCGCCAGTTCGCCAAGCGTGGCGCTCTTTTCGCGGAGTACACGTTCGCGGCGTTCGGGGCTCCAGGTGTAGAAGCCTTGGCCGCTTTTGGCGCCGAGCTGGCCGCTGTCGACTTTGCTTTTGAGCAGGTCTGAGGGCTCGGTGCGGTTTTCCAGATCTTTGTACAGATAGCTGGCGATGGCGTAGTGAACGTCGATGCCGTTCATGTCGCGCTGTTCCAGCGGGCCGGACAGGGCCAGGCGGATGCCGAGGCTCCATTTGACGACTTCGTCGATGTCTTCGGCGCTGGCGACACCCTTTTCCAACAGCGAGATGGCTTCGCGGGCCAGCGCGTGCTGGATGCGGTTGGCGATGAAGCCGGGGATGTCCTGGCGCACCAGCACGGGCCGTTTGCCGGCAAAGCGCAGGGTGACCATGACCTGGTTGACGGTGGCTTCCGAGGTGTCGTCGTTGCGGATGACTTCAACCAGCGGGATGACGTCGGCGGGCGTGAAGAAGTGCGTGCCGACGAAGCGGTCGCGGCGCGTGACGGCGCTGGCGATGGCGTTGATGGACAAGCCGGAGGTGTTGGTGGCGAAGACGGTGTGCGCGGGGCAGATGGCATCAAGCTTGGCGAAGAGGTCGCGCTTGAGGTCCAGGTTTTCCGGCACGGCTTCGATGACCAGGTCGCAGCTGGCGGCGGCTTCCAGGCCGGGTTCGAAGCGGATGCGGTCGATGGCTTGCTGGACGTTGCCGGGGGCGTACACGTTCAACTGCCGGTCGATGGTGGCCATGGCGCGGTCAAGCGCGCCGGGCATCGGGTCGATCAGGACGATGTTCAAGCCTTTCGAGGCGAACAGCGCGGCGATGCCGCTGCCCATGGCGCCTGCGCCGATGATGGCCAGATTCTTGAGGGGTGTATCCATGATGGTTCGCTGGGTGCTGTCTTGCGGTTGGCTGGGCAGGCAGACAGACACACGGGGGGAACCAGGGGATCTCTGTCTCTTCCTCGGATGCCTTTCTGTGCCGCGCGGCCAGAAAAATCGTTTGTTCTATATACGAACATTTGTGCGTATATAGAATTTATGAGGAAGATAGTACTAAAAGTCACCAGGGGCGGACAAATGGACACTGTTGGCGTTCATCTGGTGGACGTCCAAGGCCGCGGGGGCGGGCGGGCCGGGCAGAGGCTATGCCCCCCAAACCCGGCCGCGCGAGCTTTACCAGCGATAGGTCGCCGTGCCGATCACGCGGCGTGGCTCCCCGTAGAAGCAGCCGTAGGTGCAACTGCCGATGTAGGTCTTGTCCGCCAGATTGGTCGCGTTGAGCGCGAATCGCCAAGGGCCCGTTGTGTAGCTGACCATGGCGTCGAACAGCGTGAACGAGGGCACCTGGACGCGCGTCCCATGCGCCATGCCAAGCGTGCTGCCGACATAGCGCAACCCGGCGCCGACGCGCAGGCCAGGCAGGCCGAAATCGCCAAAACCGTAGTCGCCCCAGGCCGAGAACTGGTTGAACGGCACCGAATCCAGGCGCTTGCCCTGCGCATCGGGCTGTAGGGGGCTGGCCTTGAGCGTGCGGGCGTCGGTATAGGCATAGGCGGCGATCAGGTTGGCGTGGCGGCCGATGCGGGTGCGAGCCTCCAGTTCCAGTCCGCGCGAGCGCGCCTTGCCGGCCTGGATCTGGTAGTTCGTGTCGAACGGATCGGTCACGGTCAGGTTTTTGCGGGTCAGTTGGTACACCGACGCCGATAACAGCATGCCCATACCGGCAGGTTGATAACGCAAGCCCGCTTCGTATTGTTCGCCACGGGTGGGGTCGAAACGATTGCCCTGGCGATCCTGGCCGGTGGTGGGCTCGAACGACTGGCTGTAACTCACGAAGGGGGCCAGGCCGTTATCGGCAAGATAGACCAAGCCTGCACGGCCGCTGAAGGCCTGGCTTTTCTCGTCGTCGGCGTATCGCTCGTCGGTGAACAGGTTGCGTTCGTTGGCGGTCACCCAGTCTTGCCGGCCGCCCAGCAGGACGACCCACTTGTCGGCGATTTTCATCTGATCCTGGAAATAGAGACCCAGGCGTTTGACGTCGACTTTCGTCGATGAGCCGATGTTGGGCGTGGCGGGCCCGAGCTGGCTGCCGTAAGCCGGGTCAAAGAGATCCAGGTTGTCCAGCGTTTGAAAGTAGCGTTTGCTTTGGTGCTTGGGCATCGAGTAATCCAGCCCGGCCAGCAGCGTATGCTCGATGACGCCGGTGCGCATCTGGTACTGCAAGGACGTGTCCGCGGACAGCACCGACGACTTGTCCCGGCGTGGCGAGAACCCACGGTCTGCGGTCCAGCGTTGATCGGGCATCAATTGCCAGATGTCGGTGGAATCGTAGTCGCTCGATGCGTTCACATAGCGCAGGTTCTGCCGAAATTTCAATTGGCTGTTGAAGGCATGCTCAAACAGGTAGCCAACCGAGTAGCGCTCCAGCTTGAACCTGTCCATGCCTGGCTCGCCCGTGAAGCGATCGCGCGCAATGCTGCCGTTCACGTTGGGCAACACCGTGCCCTGCGCGGGCAGGCCATAGGCGTAGGCGGTGCGGTCTTTCTGATATTCGGCCAGCAACGTCAGCGACGTCGCGTCGCTCGGCTGCCATTTAACGGCCGGCGCAACGTAGGTCCGGTCATCGGGAATGTGGTCGATGAAGGTATCGCTATCGCGTTGCAACGCGGTAAAGCGGTATGACCAGATGCCGTCCTCATCCAGCGCGCCGCCGAAATCGGCGGCAATCTGCCTGCGTCTGAAGCTTCCCGCTTCCACGGCGAGTTCGCGCAGGGGATCCAGGGTGGGACGTTTGCTGATCGTGTTGATGATGCCGCCCGGCGGCATCGCGCCAAAGAGAACGGAAGAGGCGCCTTTCAGGAATTCGATGCGTTCCAGCCCGTAGGGCTCTTGCCTGCCGTCGTAGATATTCACGGTGTATAGCGAGCCGTCGCGGTAATAGCTGCCCAGATTTGAACGAAAGCCGCGAAGAAAGAAGCTGTCCGTGGTTCTGTCCAGTCCTTCGGCGCGGCTCACCCCTGCGACGTAGCCCAACGCGTCCTGTAGGTTCTGCGCCTTGAGGGTCTCGATTTCTTCCGCGCCCACGACGGTGATGGACTGCGGCGTTTCGATGATGGGGGTATCCGTTTTGGTGCCCGTGGCGCTGAGCCTGGCCGCATAGCCGGGGAACGGCCCGGTGGCGGTTTCCGCCATCCCGGTGACGGTCACGGGTTCGAGCAGGGCGGCGTCCTCGGCAGAGACGGGCGCGGCCCGCAAGGTGTAGCTGCCGTTGGATTCCGGCGATGCCCGCAGCCCGTGGCCGCGCAGCAGTTCGGTGAATCCCTCGCGCACGGTGTAGCTGCCGGATAGTCCGCTGCTGCGCTTGCCCTGAAGCAGGCTCGCGTCCATCGTCAGCTCCACCCCGGCCGCATTGGCATAGGCGGTAAGCGCCTGGCTGAGCGAGCCGCCTGCGATGGCGTAGCTGCGCTTGGCCTGGACTGCCTGCGCTTGCGCTTGCGCTGCCGGCGCGGCGGCGGCGGCCGTCAACGCCGTGCTCATCGCCCAGGCGAAGCGGGCGGCGGCAGTGCGGCGGCCCAACGCGATGCGAGGGGAGGCGGGGCGCAGGGGCGAGGCGGCCAACGAACGGCCGCGGCGATGGGGGGGATGCTGACGAGACATGGTCTTGGGCCTTGCTGCTTGGGTTCAAGGTTGAGGGGTTCACCCTCTATCCCGAACGAGCCTCGCAAAAGGACAATCGCCAGTCAGGAAAAGTTGTAACGCGAAAGACGCGGGCGGTATGGGCATGCGGCCGGTCAGTCTGCCGCCCGCACGGTCACCCAGTAGCGCGTGCGGTAGACCACCGCCACCGGCAGGCCACGCGTCAGGTTGTCCAGGGTCCGGTCGGTATCGCGCAGCGAAAAG
>CAJYKY010000576.1 GCA_913775005.1 uncultured Achromobacter sp. | reverse complement strand
AGCGACAGCTCGCCGTCGTACACACGCCCGTTGAAGACCAGCTTTGCGCCCAGCGGCGCTTCTGCATCGCGCGTGGCGCCGGACGGTTCGTCCACCGCTGGCGACCACAGCGCATCGGGGCCGAAGCTGGCGTCGAACTGACCCAGGTAATTGAAGATCACACCCGGTTCGCGCATCGCCTGCGCCAGCCGTGGATCTCGCGCGCACAACAAGCCATAGCCCGCGCCACCCGACGGCACAGCGCGCAGCTGTTCTTTCACCTGTTTGATCGCGGCGTCCAGCGAGCCCGCCGCATTCAGCCGCACCGGATACAAGGTTGTGAACCAGCCCACGCTGCGGCTCACGTCCTGGTCTGCAAGCGCGTCCCGGCCGTGGCCTTCCAGCCCCACCGTCACCGGCGATGACGCGCCACGCCACGCATCCATCGCGCGCAACAGCGCCGTCAGCAGCAAGTCATTGATCTGCGTGCGATACGCCTTGGACGTATCGCGCAGCAGTTGCTGCGTATGTGCAGCATCCAGGCGCAAGCTGATCTGCGCCTCGTCGGCCACCGTCGCGCGGCCCAAGGGCTTGTCGCAAGGCACGTCATCCGGCGCACCTTGTTGCGCGCGCCAGTAGTCGGCTTCTTGCCTGGCGTTTTCCCCGCCGCCTTCAGCCTGCATCGCGTCCGCGCGCGACCACAGCGCTTGCGACCAGCCCTTGTAAGACTGCGACGGCGCATCCAATTGCACCGCCTGACCTGCCAGCGCCTGCCGGTATCCCTGCTGCAAGTCACCAAGCAGCACGCGCCACGACACCCCGTCGATCACAAGGTGATGCGCGACCAGCAACAGCCGCGCCTCGCCATCGCTCAGCCGCGCCCAGACGGCCCGCAACAAGGGCCCCTGCTCCAGCGACAGGCTGCGCTGCGCCGATTCATAGAGCGGCAGCAAGGCGTCTTTGTCTTCCACATCGCGTTCCCACAACACAGCATCGGCCGTATCGACCGTGCCGTGCCATGCGCGCCCGTCCGCCGCAAAGCGCAGCCGCAACGCGTCGTGCTGCGCCAGCACCGCCGTCAGCGCCGCGCGCAACGCGGCCCCGTTCAGCGGCGCATGCACACGCAGCAATACCGACTGGTTCCAATGCGAGGGCCGCGCCATGCCCTGCTCGAAGAAGCTGCGCTGAATCGGCAGCAACTCCAGTTCGCCCTCGCCCGCCACGCGGGCTGGGCCGTGGCCGAGTCCGGCAGCACCGTCTGACGTAGCCGGGTCCGCCACCGGCCTTGCCACCCCGGCCAGCTCCGCCACCGTCTGATACTGAAACACATCGCGCGCGCTCAGCTGCCAACCCGCCAGCCGCGCCTTGCCCACGACCTGTAGCGACACGATGGAGTCACCGCCCAGCGCAAAGAAATTGTCCTGCCGCCCAACACGGTCCACGCCCAGCACCTGCGCCATGATGGCGGCCAGCGCCGACTCGGCCTCGCCGCGTGGCGCCTCGTATGCGCCCTGCACGCTGCTCAGGTCTACCGCCGGCAGCGCCTTGCGGTCGATCTTGCCGTTGGCCGACAGCGGCAAGGCCGGCATCACGGTCCATACCGACGGCACCATGTAGTCCGGCACGCCGCGCGCCAATTCGTCGCGCAATGCCGTGGTGTCCAACTCGGCACCTTCCACGGGCGTGACGTAGGCCGCCAGGAATACCGACGCCCCGGTCCGCCGCGCCATCACGACGGCCTCGCGCACCTGGGGCTGCGCGGCGATGCGCGTTTCAATTTCACCCAGTTCCACACGCAGGCCCCGGATCTTGACTTGATGATCCAGGCGTCCCAGGTAGTCAATGGCGCCATCCGCGCGCCAACGCGCCAGATCGCCCGTGCGGTACAAGCGCGCACCCGGCGCGCCATGCGGATCGGGCACGAAGCGTTCGGCGCTGAGCCCCGGCCGGTCCCAATAGCCCTGTGCGAGCGCCACGCCGCCCAGATACAGCTCGCCCGCGATGCCTTCGGGGCAGACGTTGAGGGCGCTATCCAGCACATACACGCTGACGTTATCGATCGGCTTGCCGATCGGCACCAGCGGGCCATCTTGCGCCGCGCAGCGCCAGTGCGTGACGTCAATCGCCGCCTCGGTCGGGCCATACAGATTGTGCAGGCTCGCCGCCGGCCAGTTGGCCAGCGCGCGGTCGCGCAAGTCAGCAGGCAGGGCCTCACCGCTGGCGATGATGCGCGTCAGAGGGGTGCACGCCGCCGCTTCCGGTTCAGCGGTAAACGCTTGCAGCATGGCCGGCACGAAGTGCACCGTTGTGACCTGCCAGCGCTGCATGGCGCGGGCCAAGGCGACGGGGTCGCGATGGTCGCCCGGGGCCGCTACCGCCAGACGCGCGCCTGTCACCAGGGGCCAGAAGAATTCCCACACCGACACATCGAAGCCGAAAGGCGTTTTTTGCAGCACGGTGTCCTGCGCGCTCAGCTGATACTCGCGCTGCATCCACTGGATGCGATTGGACAAGGCCGCGTGGCGATTGCCGGCGCCCTTGGGCATGCCGGTAGAACCAGAGGTATAGATCACATACGCCAGGCTCTCGCCGTGGCAGGGGCGGTTGACGTTGG
>CAJYKY010000575.1 GCA_913775005.1 uncultured Achromobacter sp. | reverse complement strand
CGGGCCGAACATCATCAGGGCGGGCCACCACCAGCGGTTCAACGAATCCTGAACCATCGCCTTCTGCTCGGGCGTGCCGTGCAGGCACATCTGCATCAGCAGGTCATAGCCCTGGCGTTGATGGAAGGACTCCTCCTTACAGACGCGCACCATCGCACGTGCGTACGGGCCATAGGAGCAGCGGCACAGCGGGATCTGGTTGATGATCGCCGAGCCGTCGACCAGCCAGCCGATCATGCCGATGTCGGCCCAGCTGAGCGTGGGGTAGTTGAAGATGCTGGAGTACTTGGCGCGGCCGGCGTGCAGATCGTCAATCAGATCGTCGCGCGAGACGCCCAGCGTTTCGGCGGCGCTGTACAGGTACAGCCCGTGACCGGCTTCGTCCTGCACCTTGGCCAGCAGGATGGCCTTGCGCTTGAGCGACGGTGCACGGGTGATCCAGTTGCCTTCCGGCAGCATGCCCACGATTTCGGAGTGCGCGTGCTGCGAGATCTGGCGCACCAGCGTCTTGCGATACGCATCGGGCATCCAGTCCTTGGCCTCGATGCGCACGCCATCGTCAATGCGGCGCTGGAACATCTGTTCGCGGCCTTCGAGCTGATCCGCGGTCTTGACCTGCTTGACGCCGGTTTCGACGAGTTGAGCGTACATGTTTGTCTCCTAGAGACGGTTTGCGAAAACGCAAAGCAAACGTTCCGCAGTGCCGTCATGTCATAGGCGGATTATTTAATACAAAAAAACCATTGTCAAACTCAAATCTGTATCACATTGGATTTATGTATCATATTGCGGATCCTGATATCGGCCGCTATGCGCCCCCCTCCTGTGCCCCTTATGGCAAACCCTCAGTCGCCCCTGGACCGCTTTCTGTCCCGCTTATTGAAAAGCGATCCGCCGCGCGCGAAATCGTTATGTGTCAGCTTGCTGGGCGATGCGCTTGCGCCCCACGGCGGTGCGATCTGGCTGGGCGACCTGATTGCGCTGCTGGCGCCGCTGGGCATCAATGAGCGCCTGCTGCGTACCAGCGTCTTCCGCCTGGTGGCGCAGAACTGGTTGCAGGCCGAACGCCATGGCCGGCGCAGCCTGTACCTGATTTCCGAACAAGGCTTGCGACATACCGCGCATGCCTCGCAGCGCATCTACGAAGGCGCGGCGCAGGATTGGAACGGGGAATGGACGCTGGTGGCGCTGCCGCGCACCGGCAACGGCCTGGCCGAGCGCGCGGAACTGCGCCGCGAGCTGGTGTGGGAAGGGTTTGGCATGATTGCGCCGGGCCTGTTCGCCCACCCGCACACCGAGGCGCGGGCCGCGCACGACATTCTGGAAAAGCTGGGTATCCCCGACCGCGCACTGGTGCTGTCCGCGCGCGACCTGGCGGGCGCCGGCGGGCTGCCCATTGCCAGCCTGGCGTCTCAGTGCTGGAACCTGGACGACGTGGCCGAGCAATACCGGCTGTTCTCACGCAACTTCGGGCCGCTAGAAAAGCTGCTGGAAACACCGCCGACGCCGTCGGAGGCGTTCACCGTGCGCGTCATGCTGCTGCACCATTGGCGCCGGATCGTCTTGCACGACCCGCAACTGCCCGGCCCCATGCTGCCGGAGAACTGGCCGGGCCACGCGGCGCGCGAGCTATGCGGGCGTATCTACTGGAAGGTGTTCGACGCGTCGGAAACGCATCTGGCCGCGCTGGCCGGGCAAGACAACGAACGGTACTTCCCGCTACAGGCTGAGGTCGCGACCCGCTTTGGAGGACGGCCGGCCTGAACGCCCCCTTTCCCCCGCGGCTGATCACCGCGCGCGATCAGCCGTTTTATTGTCAATAAGAATTAGCCGCATCCAGAAAGGCTCACGCCCAGCGTGTCCAGATGAAGCTCCCCGGCCGCCCTGCTGCCCGGCCCCGGGATGACAAGCCCACGTGCAGTGCCAATGAATGACAGCGTCCAGGTGGCCTGCACGGGCCGCCCCAGGGCCTGGCCGGTGTCAGCGTCGATGCCGCTAGGCACGTCCAGCGCCAGCACGGGGACTTTCCACGCGTTGACGGTATCGACCAGCCCTTGCCAGAACGCATCCAGGGGACGGTTCAAGCCGATGCCGAACAGCCCGTCAATCAGCAGATCCGGGGGACAGGCTGGCAGCGACGTCAGCGTCGTGCCGCCTGCGGCCAACCATAAGTCCCAGGCGCGCCTGGCATCGGGCGGCAATGCGGCGGGGTCGGTCGGCAGCATAACGGTTGCGTCCATACCCAGCGCCAGCAGGCGCGCCGCCGCTTCCAGCGCATCGCCTCCGTTGTTGCCGGGGCCGGCCAAGGCCAGGATGCGGGCGCCGGGCGCAACCCGCTGGGCCGCGAACGCGGCTGCCGCCGCGCCCGCCTTGGGCATCAGCACGGCGCCCGCCGCCAAGGCACGCTGCTCGGCGTGGCGGATCTGGGCAACGGAACACGTCGGCATGGCGTTGTCCGCCTTGCGCTTACACCTTCAGGAAGTGCTCGCGGTAATACTTCAGTTCGTCGATGGATTCGTAAATGTCCGCCAGCGCTTCGTGGCGGCTCTTTTTTTCGAAACCTTTGTACACGGCCGGCGCCCAGCGGCGCGCCAGTTCCTTCAGCGTGCTGACGTCCAGGTTGCGGTAATGGAAAAACTGCTCCAGCCGGGGCATGTACGCAAACATGAAACGGCGGTCCTGGCTGATGGTGTTGCCGCAAAGCGGCGACTTGCCCGCCGGCACATGCTGCGCCAGAAACGCCAACAGCGTATCCTCTGCTTGCGCTTCAGACACGGTCGACGCCTTGACCTTGTCGATCAGGCCGCTCTTGCCGTGAGTGGATTTGTTCCAGTTGTCCATCGCGTCCAGCAGGCTGTCGGGCTGGTGAATGACCAGCACGGGCCCCTCTGCCACGACCGTCAGATCGGGTTCCGTCACCACGACGGCCACTTCGATGATGCGTTCTTTCTCAGGTTCCAGACCCGTCATTTCCATGTCGAGCCAAACCAGGCGATTTTCGTTCACAGCCATATAATTTGCCTATAAAACGCGCGATTTTCGCACATACCCATTGAGCAAGCCGCCTCGCCCATGTTCACTTTGTTGTTCGTTGCCTTCCTTTTGATCGACATGGCCGTCCGCCTGTGGCTGGCAAGCCGCCAGATTCGCCATGTTGCGCGACATCGCGGCGAAGTGCCTGCGGAATTTTCTCATCGCATCGGCCTGACCAGCCATCAACGTGCCGCCGACTACACCGTGGCACGCGTCAAGCTTGGCATGCTGGAACGCACGTATGACTCCATTTTGCTCGTCTGCCTGACACTGATGGGCGGCCTGCAATATATCGACCTGATGGTGGGCCAGCTTACCAGCAATGACTTCCTGCGCCAGATGCTGTTGCTGGTGATTGTGGCGCTGATTCTGGGCGTGCTGGGCCTGCCCTTCACGTTGTGGCGGCAGTTCAAGCTGGAGGCGCGTTTCGGCTTTAACCGCATGACGCCCGAGCTCTTCATTGCTGACACCGTCAAAGGCCTGCTCGTTTCCGCCGTGCTGGGCCTTCCGCTGATCGCCGCCGTGCTGTGGCTGATGGGCAGCGCCGGCACTTACTGGTGGATCTGGGCGTGGGCGCTGTGGACGGTGTTCAACTTGGCGCTGCTGATTGTCTACCCGATGTTCATCGCCCCGCTGTTCAACAAGTTCACGCCGCTGTCGGACCCGGATCTGGCCGGTCGCATCCAGCGCCTGGCGCAGCGTTGCGGTTTTGCGCTCAATGGTTTGTTCGTGATGGACGGCTCGCGCCGGTCGGCTCATGGCAACGCCTACTTCACCGGCTTCGGCCGTTCGCGCCGTATCGTGTTTTTTGACACGCTGCTGGCCCGGCTGAATGGCGACGAGATCGAAGCCGTGCTGGCCCACGAACTGGGCCATTTCGCCAAGCGCCACATCCTCAAGCGTATCGCCTTCAGTTTTGGCGGCGCGCTGGTATTCTTCGCCATCCTGGGCTGGATCTCGCAGCAGCCCTGGTTCTATGTAGGGCTGGGCGTGATGCCGCAGCTGGGCGGCCGCAACGACGCGATGGCCCTGCTGCTGTTTTTTCTGGTCATCCCTGTTTTCACATTCATGCTCACGCCCTTGGCCAGCTGGTACTCGCGCCGTGACGAATTCGAAGCCGACCGCTATGCGGCCGAGCAGAGTTCGCCGGATCGCCTGGTGTCCGCCCTGGTCAAGCTTTACGACGACAACGCCGCCACGCTCACTCCCGACCCTGTGCACTCCGCCTTTTACGATAGCCATCCCCCCGCCGCCGAGCGCATTCGCCACCTGATGGCGCATCCCGCATGAGCGCCCCGCGTCAGAAAAACGCGGCGTTCGTCGCACAGACCAGCGCCACCACCACCACCACAGGCACGCCGCTGGAAGGCCGAATCATCGCCGCCCATGGCCGTCATTACACGGTGGAGCTGGCAGACGGTACGGTCCGCAAGTGTTTCCCGCGCGGCAAGAAGGCCGGCGCGGCTGTGGGCGACCGCGTGCAGATCACGCCGCAAGGCAAGGACGATGGCGCCATCGACGCCATCCTGCCCCGCAGCAACCTGCTCTACCGCTCCGACGAAATGCGCTCCAAGCAGTTCGCGTCGAACGTGGATCAGCTGCTGATCGTAGTGGCCGTGCAACCCACTTTTTCAGATGACCTGACCGGCCGCGCGCTGGCGGGCGCCTGGAGCGCGGGCATTGCGCCGTTGATCGTGCTGAACAAGACCGACCTCGTGGATCAACTACCCGCCGCGCGCGAACGGCTGGCGCCGATTGCCGCGCTGGGCGTGCCCGTCATCGAGCTTTCCGCGCTGGAACCCGAAAAGGTCCACACGCATCTGGCGCCCCACCTGGCTGGCAAGACCAGCCTGCTGCTGGGCCAGAGCGGCATGGGCAAATCGACACTGCTCAATGTGTTGGTCCCCGGCGCCGCCGCCCCCACCCGCGAGCATTCCACCGCGCTCGACATGGGCAAGCACACCACCACCAGCACGCGCCTGTATCACCTGCCCGAACCCGGCGGCGACCTGATCGACTCGCCCGGGTTCCAGGCGTTCGGCTTGCAGCACCTGACACGCGAAGACATCATTCGCGGGTTTCCGGAATTCACACAGCCGATCGAGGAATGCCGCTTCTACAACTGCACGCACCGGCATGAGCCCGGCTGCGGCGTGGTGGCCGCCTTGCAGGCGGGCAAGATCCATCCGTTGCGCTACGCGCTTTACGAACGGATCCTTGAAGAATTTTTGGCGGGCCAGCAGCGGTATTGATGCTTCGGCAGTCGCCGCCCGCGGCGTTGCGACTGCCTTCAGCGCGGCGCGAAGCCGTGGCGCAGCAGGTGGTAAAGATTGCGCAGCATGCCGGCGGTTGCGCCCCAGATGAAGTGCTTTCCGTACGGCATGCCGTAG
>CAJYKY010000574.1 GCA_913775005.1 uncultured Achromobacter sp. | reverse complement strand
GCGTGACGTCCACGCGGCCCAGCCGCCCCTCGGCCACCGCAGCCTGGCGCGCGGCTTCGTCCGCCAGCACCTCGCCGTTCTTGTCGTACGCCACCGCGTCCACGATCTCGCTGGGCGGAAACGCCAGGCCCGGCGCATTCGGAAAGCGCAGGTGCACCGGCACGGTGTGACGCGTTGCGCCGCGCTCCTGGCGGGCAAAACATTGCTCCAGCAGGCGCACCGCCTGGAAAAACTTGAAACGCTGCGGCTCAGCCAGCAGCGTATCCATCACGCTAGGATGGCGTCGCCGTTGCATGGGGGGCATCGTAGAAGTTCCTCTGCGCCACGGCGCGACAACACAACCAATTGCACAAAACTGTTCGCGTGCACATACAGGCCGAAGAATCGGTTGATGACCGCCACGAAGGTGTGCAGGCTCGTGCCCACGAAATGGTCTTCATTGACGGTCAGGCGGATTTCGATGCCGCGCACGAAGGTAGCGAACGGTTCGCCCGGCATCCAGTGCGTGGCGGGCTTGTAGTCCAGCCCGACCAGCCCTTCGATCTGGCGCGCGGCCACGGCCGAACCCGACAGGTCATACAGGCGCAGCGTTTCCTTCAACGCGGGCAAACCACTTTGCACCAGAGACAGATGATTCAGCGCCAGGTGCGAGATCAGGCGCCAATGCGCCGCGCGGCCCTGCTGGAAGCGATGCGAATGCGTGGGACGGCGCAGCATGCGGATCGTGCGCGCCACGGTGCCGCCTTCCAGGAACAGGTCACCGCCCGACTGGCCCACCGCAATCTGTGACGGCAGGTCCCGGTTGGTGCAGGTCACGTCCAGGCTCAGCGTTTCCGTTTGCGGCACAGAGGGGTCGAAATCGATATCGACAATCGAGATCTCGGTTTCATAGCCCGGGCTGCGCTGCGCCATGGACGCATCGCGCCGCATCGTCCAGTAATGGCCGGCCGACTCGGGCGATTCACCATGGTGCAGCGAATAGAACGGCCGGAACTCCACCACGGCATCGCCCTGCGCGTTCTGCCGCACCTGGCGCACGCGGTCGATGGAATAGACCTCGTAGCCATACGCCCGCCGTGCATCGGCCACCACCGGATACGACGCCGATGCGTGCGTCACGCGAATGGGATCCGCGCGCTGCGAAAACAGGTTCACGACCGGCGTGCAGCCCAGCCGCAGGTTATCGGCAGACGTCGATTCCAACAGGCGCGCCGTGTTGGAATCCGCGCGCAGGCCGCTTACCGGCAGGTGCAGCGTGAACTGGCGCACCGTGCCCAGATACGGGCGCAGCGCCGCCAGGTCAATGTCGACGAAGTTGAATTTTTCTGAAAAGACAAAGTACTCGGCCAGCAAGCGATACGCCGGATGCGAGCTGGCCGGAAAATCGATCAGCGCGTCGTCCTCGGCCAGACCCACCTGCGCCAGCGGAATCGCGGGCAGACGGTCCCAGCGCCCGGGCTGCAACTCGACATAGGCCGCAGCGGCGCGCAGGAACAGCGCATCGCGCAAGGCCGCCACAAAGGACGGTTCGCCGTGCAGGTACACACGCAGCGTGTCCACACCCGCCGACCCGAAATGCTGGCTCTCGCCCTGGCATCCCAAGGTGACGGAAAACCGGCCGGTCACGCCCGCCGGCAGCTTGGCCGTGGCGGGCGCGTTGGCGCTGGACACAAAGCCCGCGCGCAGCACTTCCACCGGCGCCAGCGTGACGTCATACGCCGTGCGAAAGCGGCACGACACGCCGCGCACCGGATGCGACTTCAATTCCGTGCCGCGCGCAATGCGCACCGGCGCGGTCAGTTGCGCGCCCGCGCCGCCCAGGTCGAATTGCGCAATGCTGCAAGACGGAAACGGCCGCAAGTAGTGCGGGTACATCACCTCGAACAACGCTTCGGTGAATTCGGGGTAGTCGTCGTCCAGCTTCTTGTTGATGCGTGCGCTCAACAAGGCGAACGACTCGATCATCCGCTCGACGTGCGGATCTTCGCAGGTCTCGCCAGTCAGCCCGAGCCGCGCCGCGATCTTCGGATAGCGTTCCGCGAAATCGCGCGACGAAGTGCGTAGAAAACCCAGTTCGCGCTCGTAATAAGGCAGCAATTCTTCCATTGTTGTCTTTCCTTCCAGCGCGCCTATGCACCTGCTTTACAAATGAATGCGTCAGACCGTAGCCGGGCTCTTGGCCCAGCCTTTGGTCACGGAATACTGCAATGTCGACGGCTGCAATGTGGCGTCGAACGTGACGGGCTCATGGGCTGGCCCGACGTCCAGCATGGCCGTGATGGCGAAATACAGCACCGAGGTCGCGCGGCTGTCCACTTGCAGCATCACCCGCACATGCGTCAGCCGAGGCTCGTGCCGCGCAATCGCCTGCTCCAGCGAGCGGCAGATGAATTCGCGGTCGTAGTGGCTGGCCAGACTCAGCCCTGAAAAATCCGACAGGCCGTACGTCAGCACCGAGCGCTGGCAGTTCGGATAGCGCCGCAGGTCTTCCTCGGTGAACACCATGCGGGTGTTCAGCAAGGCCTCGATGTCGCGCGCCACCGTCTCCTTCATTTCCTCGATCGACAAACGCCGCAGCGCATAGGGCGACTGGCCCTCCGCCTCGAACAGCTTGTCGAACAGACTCGGTTCGAATCCTTTCATGGGGGCCCAGGGTAAAAAAGACAGCGTAAAAAGACAGCGACCCGGCTCGGGCCGCAGTCTTCTTGCCAACCGCGTGCGATCAGACCGAGTAGGTCTTGTCGTTCTTGGTCAGGCTCCAGGCGCCCTGGGCGTTACCGCCCTGATTGCCGCCCACCTTCTGCTGCGTGTACTTCCACTGCACGGCGGCGTACTTCAGCGAGAACGACTCGTGCGGCAGCCCTTCGGCAACCACTTCCGGCGCCACGCGGGCAATGATCACGTACTTCAGCTTGATTTCCAGGTACTTGACGCGGTTGCCTTCGCCGTCGGCGCGCAGGAAATCGATGGTGACTTCGTCAAACGTGGTGCCGCCGGACGCGTGCTGATACAGCAGCGGGCTGACCACGTCCAGGTCCTTGGTGAAGACCATTTCCCCGTGTTCGGTGCGCTCGGCGGTATGGCCGCCGGAGGTCGAGGCAGTGGCGGAACGCGGCTGGATGATTTCATGGCGCCACGAGCTGACTTCGATCCAATCCGGGTGGTCCTTGTCTTGCGACTCGCCCTTGAGCGCCGGATTGCCGAACTTGACGTAGATGTCCTTCATTGTTGTTAACCTCTTTCAATGGATGAGTGGTCAGTGCAATGACGATCAGGATTTCTGGGCCTGAGCCGGCAATTCGGCAACCAGGCGCAACGAGATCGAGAGTTCGTCAAGCTGGAAATGCGGCCGCAAAAAGGCCACGGCACGGAAGACGCCAGGACGTCCAGGCACCTCGGCCACCTGCACCGAAGCTTCACGCAGCGGGAACTGCGCTTTCTGTTCCTGCGTCGCGTTGTCGTCCAGCAGCACGTACTGCGACACCCAGCGATTCAGGAAACTTTCTACGGACTGCGCCGACGCGAAGCTGCCGATCTTGTCGCGCATCATCGCCTTCAGGTAATGCGCCACGCGCGATACCGAGAAGATGTATTGCAGCTGCGCCGACAACACCGCGTTGGCG
>CAJYKY010000573.1 GCA_913775005.1 uncultured Achromobacter sp. | reverse complement strand
TCAATAGGCCGCGCGCCAGGAAATCGGAGCGGGGTGCCCGGGCGTGTTTTGGTCAGCTTCAAGGCCACGGAAATGCACAAGGCGGATCTTCGCCTTCCTATGGCCGCCAATACAAACAGCGGAGTGCGCTTTTTGTCCCACGCTTGAACCGGTTTGAACCCAAAAAGAAAGCGCCCCGCAGGGCGCTTCCTTCATTCCATGACGGGCATCAGCCCCCACCATCACGCCTCAATGCGTTCTACCTTCCCGACCAGCAGGATGTACGACAGCGCACCCAGCAAGGCTAGCGACGACACGTACACGATGGCCGGTGCGAAGCTGTCTTTGGATACCAGGAAACCGATCACGATCGGGGTGCAGATCGACGACAGGTTGCCGACGAAGTTGAACACGCCGCCCGTCAGGCCCAAGAGGCGCACGGGGGCGAGTGCCGACACCAGCGACCACGTGATCGATGCCAGGCCGTTGCCGAAGAACGCGACGGCCAGGAAGAAGATGACCCAGGGCGTGGAGTCGGTGAAGTTGGCGCCGATCATCGACGTGGAGATCAACAGGCCCAGGATGATGGGCAGCTTGCGCGCCAGGCCCACCGTGGCGCCGCGGCGGATCAGGAAGTCGGACAGCACGCCCGAGCACAGCACGCCGACGAAGGCGGCCAGGAACGGCACGGATGCCAGAAAGCCCGACTTGATGAAGTCCATGCCGCGGTACTTCACCAGGTACGTCGGGAACCACGTCAGGAAGAACCACAGCGTGGACGTGAGGCAGAACTGGCCCAGGTACACGCCCCAAAGCTTGCGCTTGGACATGACCAGACCCAGGTCATTCCAGTTGAAGGGCGCTTTCTTGGCGCGCGCGGTGCGGTCCAGGTCGACCACGCCGCCGCCTTGCTGGATCAGTTCAATCTCAGCCGCGTTGGCGCCTTTGAACTGGCGCGGTTCGCGGTAGATCATGAACCACAGCACGCCCCAGATGATGCCCAACAGGCCCGTGCTGACGAACACCATGTGCCAGCCGTAATGATGTTGCAGCCAGGCCAGCACGGGGGTCAGGAACGCCAGGCCGACGAACTGGCCGGACGTGTAGAAGCCGATCGCGGTGGCGCGTTCCTTTTCCGGGAACCACGTGGTGACGACGCGGTTGTTGATGGGGTAGGCGGGCGCTTCCAATGCGCCGACGGCCAGGCGCAGCACGAACAGGATGACGAAGCTGCCGGCAAAGCCCATGAAGAACGTCGCGGCCGACCACAGGATCAGCGCGGCGGCGTACAGCACGCGCGGCGACACGCGATCCACCAGCCAGCCGCCGGGGATCTGCATGGCGGCGTAGGTCCAGCCGAAGGCGGACAGGATCAGGCCTTCATGCCAGGTGTCCAGCCCGAACTCGTCCTTGAGCGCAGGCGCGGCGATGGACAGGTTGCTGCGGTCCAGGTAATTGATGACGACGGTGATGAACAACATCACCATGATGATGTACCGGCTGCGCGTGGGGCGCTGTGCGCCTTGCAGGCCGGTGTGGGTGGCGGTCGACACGGATTGTCTCCTCGGACGCCCTGATGGCAGGGCGGGGGTCCATCGGCTTTTAATGCCTTTGGGTTATCGATATAGCGAAACAGAAAAACGCGGCGTCTGTGACAGAAGCGCAAACGCCGCGCACGGTACGAAAAGGGCAGTCAGCCGCCCCGGCGCATCACCACTCGGCGAAGCTGCCGTCGGCGTGACGCCAGATCGGGTTGCGCCAGCGGTGGCCGACGGCGGCGCGTTCCTTCACGTATTCCTCGTTGACCTCAATGCCCAGCCCTGGGCCTTGCGGAATCGCGACCATGCCGTCTTCGTACTTGAAGACTTCGCGGTTGCTGACGTAGTCCAGCAAGTCATTAGCGGCGTTGTAGTGGATGCCCAGGCTTTGTTCTTGGATGAACGCGTTGTAGCAACCGGCGTCGATTTGCAGGCAGGTTGCCAGCGCGATCGGACCCAGCGGGCAGTGCAGCGCCAGCGCCACGTCGTAGGCTTCGGCCATCGCGGCGATCTTGCGGGTTTCGGTGATGCCGCCCGCGTGCGAGGGGTCGGGCTGGATGATGTCCACATAGCCTTCGGACAGCACGCGCTTGAAGTCCCAGCGCGAGAACAGGCGTTCGCCCAGCGCGATGGGGGTGGACGTCAGCGGCGCCAGTTCCTTCAGCGCTTCGTAGTGTTCGCTTAGCACCGGCTCTTCGATGAACATGAGCTTGAACGGGTCCAGCTCTTTCATCAGCACCTTGGCCATGGGCTTGTGCACGCGGCCGTGGAAGTCCACGCCGATGCCCACGTTCGGGCCGACGGCATCACGCACGGCGGCCACGTTTTCCAGGCACTTTTCAACTTTGTCGAACGAGTCGATGTATTGCAGTTCTTCGGTGCCGTTCATCTTCACGGCGGTAAAGCCGCGGTCGACGGCGCTCTTGGCTGCGGCCGCGGTGTCGGCCGGGCGGTCGCCGCCAATCCACGAATACACGCGAATGCGGTCGCGCACATTGCCGCCCAACAGTTGCGATACCGGCACGCCCAGATGCTTGCCCTTGATGTCCCACAAGGCCTGGTCGATGCCGGCCAGCGCGCTCATGTGGATGGCGCCGCCGCGATAGAAGCCGCCACGGTACAGCACCGTCCAGTGGTCTTCGATGTTGCGCGGGTCTTTGCCGATCAGGTAGTCGGACAGTTCTTCGACGGCGGCGGCGACCGAATGGGCGCGGCCTTCCACCACGGGTTCGCCCCAGCCGACGATGCCTTCGTCCGTTTCAATCTTCAGGAAGCACCACCGGGGCGGCACGATGTAAGTGGTGAGCTTGGTGATCTTCATGCTTGGGTCTCCTTCACGGAATAGGCGCGTTGCCAGGCCGCGACGAATGCGCGCGCGTTCTGGCCGACTTCGTTGGCCGACAGGCCGGGTTTGTACAAGGCAGATC
>CAJYKY010000572.1 GCA_913775005.1 uncultured Achromobacter sp. | reverse complement strand
GAAGACGCCTGCCGCCGGGCCGGCCGCCAGCATGGCGCCGATAGGCACACCGCCCGCCAGGCCTTTGGCCAAGGTCATGACGTCGGGGGTGATGTCCGCCCATTGGTGCGCGAACCATTTGCCCGTGCGGCCGATGCCGGACTGCACTTCGTCGATCATCAGCAGCCAGCCGCGTTCGGTGCACAGGCGGCGCAATGCCTGAAGGTAGGCGATGTCTGACGGGCGGATGCCGCCTTCGCCTTGCAGCACTTCCAGCAAGACGGCGGTGGTGCGCGGCTCAGCGTCGCCCGCTGCGCGTACGGCGTCCAGATCGTTGTACGGCACCTGGATGAAGCCGGAGGGCAGGGGTTCAAAGCCCTTGCGGGCCTTGTCGCTGCCGGTGGCTGCCAGCGTGGCCAAGGTGCGGCCATGCCAGGACGAATCCATGGTGATGATGTGGGCGTGCTTGTTGCCGCGCTGGTAGGCGTAATAGCGCGCGAGCTTGATGGCCGCTTCGTTGGCTTCGGAACCGCTGTTGTTGAACGCGACTTCCTGCATGCCCGACAAGGCGGTCAGGCGCTGGGCCAGCGCCGTTTGCTGCGGCACTTCGTAGATGTTCGACGTGTGGATGACACGCGCAGCCTGTTCGCTGATCGCGGCAACAAGCTTCGGATGCGCATGGCCCAGGCACGACACGCCAATGCCCGCCAACGCGTCCAGATACTTTCGGCCTTCTGCATCCCACAACCAGACGCCCTGGCCGTGCGTGAACGCAACCGGCAGGCGGGCATAGATATTGGCCAGAGGCGACGTCATTGCGGATCCTCCTGGGATGACAGATGGTTTGCCCCGCATCAAGCGGCCCGTTGGGGTTTTTCCAAGGCGATTCGTGGTCGGCTCGGAGCCGAGCTTTATAGCCAGCTTCATGACTGGCTTTCTGGCCAGATTCGCAGGCGAGATCGCCTTTCGGAACACTTTCGAAAGAGGGCAAAGGATCAATCATATACAATTCGCGGCGCAGGGCGCATGTTTGATCACGCCGAAGATCCGGCTTTCGTGAAAGGCGCGCTGTAGTGAAGAACTCATGGCAACTCGCGTCAGACAATTCGTAATTCATGGCGTTACCGAAAGCGGTAGCCGTTTTCGCCCCAGCGATTGGGCGGAGCGGCTCGCCGGCGTAATGGCACAGTTCCGGCCCGCCGGCTGTGCTGGTAACCACCTCACCTATTCGCCCTATGTGCTGCCCGTCGTTATCGACGGCGTGCGCGGGATCGTGGTCGACCTGCGTTTGCGGGATCTTGAGCCGCTGGCGTACAAGTTCGTGGTGGATTTCGCTCGCGACAACAACCTCAAGACGGAAGAACGCGAAATCTAGGCCCCAGAACGAAAAAGCGCCCCGACCGGGCGCTTTTCTCATTCGTGGGGGAAACCGGCGCGCCCAACGGGCGGGCCTGGCCCTACGTGCCGTATCGATCCAGGATCTTGCGGATATCTCGCACGCCCGAGCCGTCCGTGCTAAGCAGCGCGCGCGCCGTCACGGATTCCAGATGGTGCTCCAGCAGATGCAGCACGTGCTTTTCGTCGCGCGCGCGTAGCCCTTCCACGATCTCCCGGTGCTCGCTGACGGCGCATTCGCTGGAATGCGGCCGGCCGTAAAGCGCCAGGATCAACGAGCAGCGCGACACGATTTCATTCACATAGCGGGCATACACCGCATTGCCCGACAGTTCCGCCATCAGGATGTGGAATTCACCCGACAGCCGGATGGATTCGTTCGTGCTGTTGCGCTTGCGAGCCGCTTCTTCTTCCTTCACGTGCTGGGCCAGGCGCGCCAGCCCGGCATCGGTGATGTGCTGCAACAGCCGCCGCGCCACATCGCGTTCCAGGCAGCGGCGGGCCTCGAAGATGTCGTGCGCTTCTTCCAGGCTGGGGCGCGCGACGGCGGCGCCCCGGTTGGGCCGTAAATCCACCAGACCTTCACTGAACAGCCGCGTCAGGACGCCGCGCACGATGGTGCGGCTGACGCCGAAACGTTCGCCGATCACGTCTTCCGGCAGTTTGTCGCCGGGCAGCAGTGCTTGCTCGATGATGGCGCGGCGCAAATTTATGTATACGATTTCGCTGCGATTTGTGTCTTTCTTGGCGGGCTCGTTGGCCGGCGGCGCGAGAGGTTTCATCGTCTTCTTTGGCTCCTGGGCATGCGCGATTTGATTGTATTGGATAGGCGCCGGGCATCCGCCGCCGCCGCGCATTGCGGGTAGACAGGCATATTACACCGCCCGGTAAGGGTTAGCGATAGCTTGATGGCGCAATTCAAACGCGTACATTGTCGGCATAAATCGTATACAAACATTTATACAAAACTGATTTGCCGTAGCGGTAGATCAGGGCAAGTTTGTATACAAGACGACAAGGGACTTGTTTCATGCCAGCCACGCCCACTGCCATTGCGCAGACCGCCGACCCGCAGGACGCCACGACGCGTCACAGCCCGATTACGCATCACAGCCCGAACATGGATCACAGCCCGATCACGCACGACTCCGATCGCGCCGCCTTCGCGCCCTATCGGCTGCTGGTCGTCAACGGCAACACCACGTCCAGCCTGACGGACAGCCTGGCCGCGCAGGCCCGGGCCTTCCTGGGCACCGCCGCCCACGTGCACGCCGTGACCGCCGTGTTCGGCCCCGCCTACATCGCCAGCCGGGTTGAAGCCGCCGTGGCCGCGCACGCCGTGCTGGAAACGGTGGAACGGGAAGTGGCGCAAGCGAAAGCCCAGATGCAAACGCAAGCCCAATCGCAAACCCCATCTCAGTCTCAAGCCCCCTTCGACGCCTGTCTGCTCGCCTGTTTCGGCGAACCCGGCATCGGCGCCGTGCGCGAATGGCTGCCCGTGCCCGTCGTGGGCATGGCCGAAGCCTCCATCATGGCCGCCATGCAGCGCGGCGATCGCTACGCCATCGTCACCGTCGGCCAGCGCTGGCCCGGCATGTTGCGTGAACAGATCCGCCAGCTGGGTTTGGAGTCGCGCTGCGCCGGCATCATCGCCTTGCCGGGCAACGCGCTGGATTACGTGTCGCGCACGCCCGCCTCGGCCGAGCAGGTCAGCCGCGCGCTGGACGCCGCCGTGGCCCAGGGCGCCGACGTCGTCATCGTGGCCGGCGCCGCCCTGGCCGGATACCTGCCGGTGCTGCCGCGCCGGCCCGCCGTTCCCATCATCGATTCCTACCGCGCCGCGCTGGCGCAGGTATTGGCGCTGGCCTCGCTGGAGCGGGCGCAGCGTCTGTCCGCGCTGGCCTGAGCGGCCCGCCCGATCCGATTGCTTCACACCTCGCGCCGGCGCGATCCGGCATCAAGCAATAGAAACCGGTATTGAAAGACCGATAGACAAGGGAGAGTTGCAGCCATGAAGACGTTGCTCAAATGGACCGCCGGCGCCGTGATCGCGCTGTCCGCCATCTCGGGGGCTTCGGCCGCCAACACGCTGAAGTGGGGCGCCGCGCGCGATCTGGATTCGCTGGACCCGTATTCCTACGGCAGCACGTTCAACCTGGCGTTTCTGAACCATGTGTACGAAGCGCTGATCCGCTACGACGACAAGTTCAACATCACGCCCGCGCTGGCCGAATCCTGGGAGGCCACCTCGCCCACGGTGCTGCGCTTCAAGCTGCGCCAGGGCGTGAAATTCCACAATGGCGCGCCGTTCACGGCCGACGACGTGGTGGCCTCGTTGACGCGCGTGTCCGACGACGCCTCGCCGCTCAAGGGCAACCTGCCGGCCTTCAAGGCCGTGCGCAAGGTGGACGACTTCACCGTCGATGTCGAAATGACGCATCCGTACCCGCTGATGCTCAACGACATGACCAACATCTTCATGTTCAATCGCCAGTGGCTGGTGGACAACAACAGCACCAAGCCCACGGATGCCGCCAAGAAGATCGAAGGCTACGCCACGCACAACGCCAATGGCACCGGCCCCTTCAAGGTCGAGTCCTACCGGCCCGACACGCGTACGGTGCTGGTCGTGAACAAAGACTGGTGGGATACGCCGCGCCACAACCTGGACCGCATCGAATTCACGCCTATTGCCTCGGCGCCCACCCGCGTGGCGGCGCTGTTGTCGGGCGATATCAACTTCACGGAAAACGCGCCGCTGCAAGACCTGGACCGGCTGCGCGCGGCGTCCAACGTCAAGGTGCTGGCCGCCACGGAACTGCGCACGCTGTACTTCGGTTTCAATCTGGGCGACAAGCTGGTCGGCTCCAACATCACCGACAAGAATCCGCTGAAAGACCTGCGCGTGCGTCAGGCGCTGTACATGGCGCTGTCGCCCGACCTGCTGCAAAAGCGCGTGATGCGCGGCCTGTCGCGTACCACGGGCGCGCTGGTGGCGCCGTCGATTCCGGGCTACGAGGCCAAGCAGGAAGAACGCCTGCCGTTTGACGCGGCCAAAGCCAAGAAACTCTTGGCCGATGCCGGCTACCCGGACGGCTTCACGGTGTCGCTGCTGTGTTCGAACGACATGTTCGTCAACGAGGAAGAACTGTGCCAGGCCGCCGCGTCGATGTGGGCGCGCATCGGCGTGAAGGCGTCGCTGGCGAGCGGCCCGCGTTCGTTGCAGAACCCCAAGCGGTCGCGCGGCGAGTTCGACATCACCATTCACGGCTGGGCCAACGAACCGCAGATCGATGCGTTGTCGATCCTGCTGCAAGTGATGCACAGCCGCACGGGCCCTGCCGGTGTCTTCAACTGGGGGCAGTGGGGCGACGCGGCGCTGGACGCCAAGATCGACGCGGCCGCCGCCGAGATGGACCGCCCCAAGCGCATCCAGATGATGGCCGACGTGTTGCAGACCCTGCATGACGATGTGCGCTTCCTGCCGCTGCATCAGCAGCCGATGGCTTGGGCCGTGGGCAACAACGTGGGCGACGTGCTGCAAATGCCGGATAACAAGGCGCGCCTGTGGACCGTGCGCATGCAGTGACGCGCGCGTGAACAAGGGGGCGGGCGGACGCAGCGCGCCGCCGCCTACCGACTGACACCGGTATGAAGGGAGCCGCACATGCTGGCATTCATTGTTAGACGGGTCTTCAACGCAGTCGGCGTGATGCTGGCGGTGGCGTTGCTGGCCTTTGTGATATTCCGTTTTGTCGGCGACCCCGTCGACATGATGTTGAACGAGCAGGCCTCGCAAACGCAGCGCGA
>CAJYKY010000571.1 GCA_913775005.1 uncultured Achromobacter sp. | reverse complement strand
GTGTCGTATACCGAAGCGGAAGACTACGCCGAAGACGACATGCAGCCGCTGACCTACATCGAAGCGATGTCGCGCACGATGGGCGCGCGCATGGCTGAAGACGATCGCATCTATGTGTTCGGCGAAGACGTGGCCAATATGGGCGGCGGCACCGTTGGCGCTACGCGCGGGCTGACGGACACCTATGCCGGCCGCCTGGTCAACACCCCCATCACCGAGAACGGCTTTTGCGGCCTGGCAACAGGCGCCGCGCTGTCCGGGCTGAAGCCCGTCGTTGAACTGATGTACAGCGATTTCTTCCTGGTGGCGGGCGATCAGCTGCTGAACCAGGCGGGCAAGATCCGCCATCTGTTCAATGGCACGGCCAGCGTGCCGCTGGTGCTGCGCACGCGCATCCCCGGCGCTGAAGGCTATGGATCCCAGCATTCGATGGACCCGGCAGGCGTGTTCGCGCTGTTTCCGGGCTGGCGCATCGTGGCGCCGTCCAACGCCTTTGACTACGTGGGCCTGATGAACTCGGCGCTGCGCTGCGAAGATCCGGTGCTGGTCATCGAGCCGCAGGAACTGCACAAGCGCAAGACGCCGGTGCCCAAGGACCTTAACTATTACATCCCCATCGGCCGCGCCAAGCGCGTGGCGCAGGGCGACCAGATCACGCTGCTGGCCACGCTGAGCATGGTCGAGCGCTGCGTGCAGGTGACGCAGGAAATGGGCGTGGGCGCCGACATCATCGACCTGCGCACGCTGTCGCAGCGCGATATCGACTACGACACCATTGGCGAGTCCGTCATGAAGACCGGGCGCGTGGCCATTGTGGAGCAGACGACGCGCGGGGCCAGCCTGGGCGCGCTGATCGCCGACGAGATCCAGCGCCGCTATTTCGATTATCTGGACCAGCCCGTGCAGCGTGTGACGGGCCGCTGGGCGCCGCCCACGGTGTCGCAGGCGCTGGAGCGCGCCGCGCTGGCGGGCGAAGACGATATCCGCAGCGGGATTGCGGCGATGCTGCAAGAGAGCGGGCTGAGCGCCGTTGCAACGCAATCCAGGCAGGCAGCGCATGCCGCAGCGGCTGCGCATTCGGCGCCGGCCGAGCACGCCACGCAACCCGCACCCTCCACCCATCAAGGGAACGTTCATGCCCTGCGCGCTTGAAGGCAAGACCATCCTCATCACGGGCGCGGCTGGCGGCATCGGCAGCGAGACCGCGCGCGTCTGCGCCGAGCAGGGCGCATCGCTGGTGCTGGCGGACCGCGAGGCGCCCGAAGCGCTGGCGGCTGAACTGCGCAAGCAAGGCGTCCAGGCGCGCGCAATCGCGTTCGACGTCACCGACCGCGCCGCCGCCGAGGCGGCGGTGGCCGGCATCGATACGCTGGACGCGCTCGTCGCCAATGCCGGCTATTGCCCCTGGGACGACTGGAATGCCGATGGCTGGGACCAGGTGTTTCACCAGGTCATCGACATCAATCTACTGGGCGTCATGCACCTGACGCGCGCGGCGCTGGCCAAGATGGCGGCGCAGGGCGCGGGCCGCATGGTGCTGGTGTCGTCGGTGGCCGCGCGCATGGGCGGGCTGGCCGCCAGCCCGCACTACGTCGCGGCCAAGGGCGGCACGCACGCTTTTGTGAAGTGGCTGGCGCGCAAGGCGGCGGATTCTGGCGTAACGGTCAACAGCGTGGCGCCTGGCGCCACCGATACCGGCATGACGCAAGGCGCGCCCCTGGATGCGAATAGAATTCCGTTGCGACGCATGGCCCAGCCCCGCGAAATCGCCTTGCCCATCGCGTTTCTTTGTTCGGATGGCGCAAGCTACATCTGCGGCGCCACGCTGGACGTAAATGGTGGCGTCTACATGACCTAGGCGTACACACATGGACAACACCATTCTGGAAGGTCTGCTGAACAAGCAGGAACGCGTCACCGTCGCGGACCAGATCTATCAGCGCACGCGCCAACTGTTGATGAGCGGCGCAGTGCCGCCCGGCGAAAAAGTCACGTTGCGCGGTCTTGCGGCGGCGTTGAACACCAGCCCGATGCCGGTGCGTGAAGCCGTCAACAAGCTGGTGGCGGAGGGCGCGCTGGAAATGCTGCCGACGCGCGGTGTGCGCGTGCCCAAGCCCGGCTTGACGAAGTTTCGCGAGATCGTGCGCATCCGCTGCTGTCTGGAAGGCTTTGCAGCGGCCGAGGCCGCCAAGGTGATCGACGACGCCACCGTGGCGCGCATCGAACGCTATGCGCACGAGTTCGACAAGCTGGGGCATCAGCGCAAGATCGATACGCTCAAGACGATCGACGCCAACCGTAATCTGCATTTCACGTTGTACGAGGCTGCGGGCATGCCGCTGCTGGTGACGATGATCGAGAACATCTGGCTTCAGATCGCGCCGCTGTTTTCGTTGAGCATGAGCAGCAAGGACCGCAAGTCGGAAAGCTGGGAATCCTTCGACCACCACGACCATCTGCTGCAAGCGCTACGACGCCGCGATGCGGAGGCCGCGCGTGACGCCGTGGTGGCCGATATTTCCGATGCAGCGGCATTCATTGAAAAGACGGGCAACCTGGCCCAAACCTGAGGCGAGCGAGACATGGATATCGAGGTCGTGATGCCCGCGATGGGCGCGGGCACGACGCAGGGCAAAATCCTCCAGTGGCTGAAGCAGTCCGGCGACACGGTCAAGGTGGGCGATATCCTGGCCGAAATTGAAACGGACAAGGCGGTCATCGAGCTGGAAGCCGTGGACAGCGGCGTGCTGGATCGTATCCATGTTCAGGCGGGCGACGCCGAGGTGCCGGTGGGCGACGTGATCGCGACGCTGTTGCGTGCGTCGGCGCCGGCAGGGGCGGGGGCCGTGAGTGGACGGGCGCAAGCGCACGCCGCCGAAGCGGCACCGGCCGTTGCTGCCTCAGCACCAATCGCCGCCGCCCTCGCACCTCGCCCCGCACCTCGACCCGCACATCGTCTCTTTGCCAGTCCGTCCGCGCGCCGGTTGGCGCGCATCATGGGCGTGGACTTGAATACGCTGTCCGGCAGCGGCCCCAATGGCCGCATCGTGCGCGTGGACATCGAGCAGGCGGCGGGACAGGTATCGCACAGCGCGCCAGATTCCGCTGTGTTGAGCGACCCCCAGCGCGAAGCGGCAGTGCCAGCAGCGCCGTCCGCGTCGCTCACTCCCCACACCCCCATGCGCGCCACCATTGCGCGCAGGCTGGTGCAATCCAAACAGCAGATCCCGCATTTCTACCTGACGGTGGATTGCCGCATGGACGCCATGATGGCCGCGCGGGAACAGCTGAATGCCAATGCGCAGGCGCGCAGTGGCGGTGGCACGATTTCAGCCGATAACGCCGCTCCAAACCGCTATTCCCTCAACGACCTGCTGCTGCTCACCGTGGCGCGCGCGGCGCAGCGCGTGCCCGAAGTCAATGCGCAATGGACCGACGACGGCGTGCTGCGCCACGAGCACGTGGACATCAGCGTGGCGGTGGCGTTGGACACTGGCCTGATCACGCCCATCCTGCGCAACGCCGCCGCGTTGGGCTTGTCCGGCCTGTCGCGCCAGGTCCGCCTGCTGACCGAGCAGGCTCGCGCCGGCCGCTTGCGTCCGGAGCAATACGAAGGCGGCAGCCTGACGGTGTCCAACCTGGGCATGCATGGCGTGAAGTCGTTTGCGGCCATCATCAACCCGCCGCAGTCCGTGATCCTGGCGGCGGGCGCCGTGACGCGTCAGCCTGTCGTGCAGGGCGATGCGCTGGCCATCGGCCATGTGATGAGCCTGACGCTGTCGGCCGACCATCGCGTCGTGGACGGCGCGGTCGGCGCGCGCTTTCTGAAAGAAGTCCGGCACTTCCTGGAGCATCCCATCGAACTGATTCTCTAACGCGTTGCAGGGCAGTGGAAGGTTGTTGTTGGCAGTGTCCACATCCGCAACACGCAGGGTGGACCGCACACGGCGCACAGACCGATGGCGGCAAGCAAGTCGAAGCACCATTACATAAAGTCTGGAGACAAAACAATGAACAAGCAGAATCCGCTTACCCGCATCGCGTGCGCCGCCGCTTTGTTGGTAGCCGTGCAGGGCGCCTGGGCGCAAAGCGATATCAAGATCGGATACAACAGCGACATGTCGGCCAGCGGCTCGGCTGACTTCGGTGTGTCGGCGCTGTCGGGCGCGCGGCAGGCTGCCGAAGAGATCAACGCTGCGGGCGGCGTGCTGGGCAGGAAGATCGTCATCGTGCCGCGCGATGACGTGGGCTCACCGCCGAAGTCCATCCAGAATGCCAATGAACTCGTCGACAACGAGAAGGTCGTGGCGATGCTGGGCGGGGTGAACTCGGGCAACATGCTGGCGTGGCTGCACATCGTGCAGCAGAAAAAGATTCCGACGATTTCACCGTCGGCCACCGCCACGGAAATCACCAACCGCTACAGCAAGGAACCCGCCAACTACATCTTCCGCGTGTCGATGCGGGACCTGGACCAGATCACGCTGCTGGCGGCCTACGCGGCGCGCGCCACGAAGAATAAAAAGATTGCCATCATTGCCGACACCACGGGTTACGGCCAGCAAGGCGCCAAGGACGCGGCCGCCGTGTTGCAGCTGCATGGCATCACGCCGGTGGCGAATGAGAAGTTCGGTCCCAAGGACACGGACATGAGTTCGCAGCTGAACAAGATCAAGGCCGCGGGCGCGGACACGCTGATCGTCTACGCGCTGGCCGATTCCAACGGCCACCTGATGCGCAGCCAGGAAAAGATCGGCTACTACCCGACCACGCTGGGTTCGTGGTCGAACCTGAGCCCGCCGTTCCTGCGTATCGCTGGGCCCGAGCTTGCCAAGAAGATGATCTTTTCGGCGTCCATCACCGAAGATTCCACACCGCAATCCAAGGCGCTGTACGACACCATCATGAAAAAGGAGGGCAAGCTGCCCACCTATGTGTTTGCCGCGCACGCCTACGACTCGGTGAAGATTCTGGCGGCGGCGATGACGCAGGCCAAATCCACCGATGGCGAAAAGGTGCAGCAGGCGCTGGACAACCTGGGCAAGGTGGACGGCGTGATCAAGACCTACGCGCCCGCCTTCACCAAGGCTAACCACGAAGCCCTGTCGTACAAGGATTTCCGCCTGGTGCGTTGGGTGGACGGCAAGGTGGTGTCGGTGGATGACGCCATCACCCAGGCCATCAAGCCTGAAGACTTGAAGCAGTAAGAACGACGGGGCGGGCGGTCTAGGGCCGCCCCGCTCAAGCCCGACTGCGTTCCAGATGGTTGACGAACAGCTTGGCGGCGGTAGGCAGCGAATCGAACGCGCGCACGCAGATCTGGATCTTGCGGCGGGCCCACGGTTCAGCCAGCGGGATGATGCGCAGGTTGAACATCACCGAGTAGCGGCGTGCGATGTCCAGCGGCAGCACGCCGATGCCCAGCCCGGAGTTCACCATGAAGCACAGCGCATCAAAGCCCGTGACTTGCACCTTCAGCCGAATGTTGCGCTTTTCCTCGTCGGCGGCGGCGGACAGGATCCGGTTGATGGCGCTGCCGCGATGCAGCCCGATGAATTCGTGTTCCAGCGCATCGGCGAAACGAAAGCCGGGGCGGTCCTGCAACGGATGGTCGGCAGGCACGACCAGCGCCAGCGTGTCTTCGCGGTACGGGCGGATCTCCACATCTTCCTGTTGCGAGTCGCCGGAAAAGATCCCGACGTCCGCCGCGTTCTCGGCCACTGACTTGATGATCGTGGACGTGATTTTCTCTTCCAGGTCCACCTGCACGTTGGGGTAGTCGTTCAGGAACAGTTTGATGTCTTGCGGCAGGAATTGCGTGATGGCGGAAATGTTGGCGTAGACGCGGATGAAGCCGCGCAGGCCGCGCGAGTAGTCGCGCATCTGCACGGCGATCTCGTCCAGCTCGTGCAGCGCGCGCCGCGCCATCGTGGACAACGCAATGCCGGCCGGCGTGGGGCGGATGCCCTTGTTGGTGCGGATCAGCAGCCGGATCTTCAGGTTCTCTTCCAGCTCGCTGATGCGTTTGCTGATGGCGGCCGCCGCGATGTGCTCGTGTTCAGCCGCTGCCGCGATGGTGCCTTGCTCGATCACGCTGATGAAAAGCTTGAGGGAAGTGGGGTCTAAACGCATGGGGTCGGGCGGGGGGCAGACGGGACGGGCCATTGTAGCCACGCGCAGGCTTGCCATCGCGTTTGGCGATGGCAGCATCGTTAATGACTGCTATTGGGGACGGCAAAGCCACGGCTATCCTCACGAAAAATAGTGACCGGCCGGGGTGCACGGGCGGCACAAGAATGGTGGATGGAGCAAGAAGACAATGAATTTGCAGAACAGCCAGCTGCTGCGCCAGCAGGCGTACATCGGTGGCGCCTGGTGCGACGCCGACAGCCGCGCCACCATTACGGTGCGCAACCCCTTTGACGCCAGCGTGCTGGGCACCGTGCCCAATCTGGGCCAGGCCGAAACCGCCCGCGCCATCGCGGCCGCCGATGCCGCGCTGCCGGCCTGGCGCGCCAAGACGGGCAAGGAACGTGGCGCCATCCTGCGCCGCTGGCACGCGCTGATCGAAGCGAATAGCGACGACCTTGCCCTGCTGCTGACGCTGGAACAGGGCAAGCCGCTGGCCGAGGCGCGCGGCGAATTGAACTACGCGTTGTCGTTCGTTGAATGGTTTGCCGAGGAAGCCAAGCGCGTCTACGGCGACGTGCTGCCGTCGCCGCGTGGTGATCAGCGGATGCTGGCCATCCGCCAGCCCGTGGGGGTGTGCGCGGCCATCATCGCGTGGAATTTCCCGTCGGCACTCGTTACCCGCAAGGTCAGCCCGGCGCTGGCAGCCGGTTGCACGGTGGTGCTCAAACCGTCTGAACTGACGCCGTTCACCGCGCTGGCGCTGGCATGGCTGGGCGAACAAGCGGGCATTCCGCCGGGCGTGCTGAACGTGGTGATCGGGGACCCGGCGCCCATCGGCACCGAACTGACGCAGAACCCCACGGTGCGCAAGCTGACTTTCACCGGGTCCACGCAAACGGGCCGGCTGCTGATGCAGCAAAGCGCGTCGAACATCAAGAAGCTGTCGCTGGAGCTGGGCGGCAACGCGCCTTTCATCGTGTTCGAGGATGCCGATCTGGACGAGGCCGTGGCCGGGCTGGTGCTGTCCAAGTTCCGCAACGCGGGCCAGACCTGCGTCTGCGCCAACCGCGTCTACGTGCACGCCAGCGTGGCAGACGCCTTCAACGCCAAGCTGCTGGACGAGATCCGCCGCATGAAGGTCGGCGGCGGGCTGGAAGAAGGCGTCACGCAAGGCCCGCTGATCGACCAGCGCGCCGTGGACAAGGTGACGCGTTTGGTGGCCGACGCTACGTTGCACGGCGCCAAGCTGCTGGCTGGCGGCAAGCTGCGCGAGCCCGGCACGCTGCTGTTTGAGCCAACCTTGCTGACGGGCATTACCGACGCCATGGAACTGGCGCACGAAGAGATCTTCGGGCCGGTCGTGGGCATCAGCACCTTTGAATCCGAAGCCGCCGTGCTGGCGCGCGCGAATGACAGCGCGTCGGGTCTGGCGGCTTACTTCTACACCGCCAATCTGGAGCGCGTGTGGCGTGTGATGGAGGCTTTGGAATACGGCATCGTCGGCGTGAACACGGGCGCGGTGTCCAACGAGGTCGGCCCGTTTGGCGGCGTCAAGGAATCGGGCGTGGGCCGCGAAGGCTCCA
>CAJYKY010000570.1 GCA_913775005.1 uncultured Achromobacter sp. | reverse complement strand
CTGTCGCTGGTCGCCTATCTGCTGGCCTTCGTGGCCGCGATATGGTGGGGGCCCACGGTCTATACCTGGCTGGAGCCCTATATTGAAACGACGCTGCTGCGCATGGGAGTCTCATACGCCGTGGTGTTCATCCTTGTGCTGCTCGGTGTGGGTTTGGTCAACATGACGCTAGCCGCCTTGATCCGCAGTACCGGACTCAGCCCCGCCGATCACGGCCTGGGCGGAATGTTCGGGCTGGCCCGTGGTCTATTGATTGTGCTGGCGCTGGTGGCCGCTGCCGGCTACACGCCGCTGCCCCAAGAGCCGTGGTGGAAGGACGCCATGTTTTCGCATTCGGCCATCGAGGCCATCAAACATATCAAAACGTGGCTGCCGCCGTCTTTGGCGACATGGCTGCCGTATTGATTAGCTTCAAATCAACCAGGAAATCTCACCATGTGTGGAATCGTAGGGGTCATCGGGCGCGGGCCGGTCAACCAGCTGCTCTATGACAGCTTGCTGCTGTTGCAGCATCGCGGGCAGGACGCCGCGGGCATTGCGACGTCGCAAGGCAACCAATTCAATATGTACAAGGCTCACGGCCTGGTGCGCGACGTCTTCCGCACGCGCAACATGCGCGCGCTGCCGGGTACGTCTGGCGTCGGTCAGGTCCGCTATCCCACCGCGGGCTCCAGTGCCAGCGAGGAAGAGGCCCAGCCGTTCTACGTCAACGCGCCGTTCGGCATCATGCTGTCGCACAACGGCAACCTGACCAACTGGCGTGAACTGCGTGAATCGCTGTACCGCGTCGATCGCCGCCACATCAACACGAATTCCGATTCCGAAGTGCTGCTGAACGTCTTGGCGCACGAACTGCAATCGGCGGCCAATGGCGTGTCGCTGGACGACGACGCGATCTTCCGCGCGGTGGCTGCTGTGCACAAGCGCGTGCGTGGCGCCTACGCCGTCGTGGCCCAGATCTCCGGCTACGGTTTGCTGGCTTTCCGCGATCCCAACGGCATCCGCCCCTTGTGTATCGGCCGCACCGAAACCGACGAAGGCGTGGAATGGATGGTGGCCTCGGAATCCGTGGCGCTGGAAGGCAGCGGCTTTGCTTTCGTGCGCGACGTTGAGCCGGGCGAAGCCGTGTTCATCGACCTGGACGGCCGTCTGGTCAGCCGTCAGTGCGCTGACAACCCGCAGCTTGTGCCGTGCATTTTCGAATACGTCTACTTCGCGCGTCCCGACTCGCTGATCGACGGCGTGTCCGTGTACGACGCGCGTCTGCGCATGGGTGAATACCTGGCCGACAAGGTCGCACGCAACATGCGCCTGGGCGACATCGACGTCGTCATGCCCATTCCGGATTCCTCGCGTCCTGCCGCCATGCAGCTGGCCGCCCGCCTGAACCTGGATTACCGCGAAGGCCTCATCAAGAACCGCTACGTGGGCCGCACCTTCATCATGCCGGGCCAGGCCGTGCGCCGTAAGTCCGTACGCCAGAAGCTCAATGCCATCGGCATGGAGTTCAAGGGCAAGAACGTGCTGCTGGTTGATGACTCCATCGTGCGCGGCACGACCAGCCGTGAAATCGTCGACATGGCCCGCGCCGCCGGCGCCAACAAGGTGTACTTCGCGTCCGCTGCGCCTCCGGTCCGCTTCCCGAACGTGTACGGCATCGACATGCCCACCCAATCGGAACTGATCGCCACCGGCCGCAGCGACGAAGAAATCGCCCGCGCCATCGGCGCCGATTCGCTGATCTATCAAGATCTGTCCGACATGCAGCAGTCGGTGCGTGACTTGAACCCGAAGATGAAGCGCTTCGAAGCGTCGTGCTTTGACGGCGAATACGTCACCGGCGACATCACCGCCGAATACCTGGCACGCCTGGGCCAGTCGCGCTCGGAAGCCGGTCAGGAAGAGGGCGCCAGCGGCTTGAAGTTCAACATGGGCTTTGCAGCTAACGATGCCTGATCGGGCATTGCGCCTGCCTCATAAAAATGCCGTCCTCAGGGACGGCATTTTTTTTGCCCAGGGTCGTGGAATGGGCCAGGGCGGCTCGGGGTTGGCGGCGTATCAGGCCGTGGCGTCCCATAGCGGCTCGCGCGTCGCTTCCAGATGCGTCAGGTACAGGCGCAGATCAAACTCGTACTGGTGATACTGTGGTTCCATGCGCAGGCACAGGTTGTAGAAGGCCTTGTTGTGGTCCTTCTCTTTCAGGTGCGCCAGTTCATGCACGGTGATCATCTTCAGAAACTCGGCGGGCACCGTCTTGAACAGCGTTGCGACACGTATCTCGTGCTTGGCGCGCAACTTGCCGCCCTGCACCCGCGAGATATACGTGTGTTGGCCCAGCGCATGTTGAATCACCTGGATCTTGCTGTCGTAGGCCACCTTGTTGATCTGGTCGCCATTGCGCATATAGGTGTTCTTCAGGTCCGTCACGTACTCGTACAGCGCGCGGTCGGTGCGTACGTTGTGCGGGCCGCCTGGGTAGCGGGCGCGCAGCGCGGCGGCAAGCTTGCCTTGATCCAGCAGCTTCTGGGCCTGGATCAGCAAGGACTCAGGGTAGCCATTCAGAAATTTCAGGGTGGTCACGGTCGGTAGGATAGTCGGCGCAGCGCAGACAGGCGTGCGCTGCGCCGGGTGCGCCGTTTATTGAGCAGGGTTGCGCCGGAACACGACGGGCAGCGCCATGAAGAACAGCACGACGAACAGCGCCAGGCTCCACAGGGCATATTCGATGCCCAGGACGGGCACCTTGGCGTCCATGCAGGTGGCGAAGATGCCGAACAGCCACGGCACGTTGCCTTCCAGGCCGATGCCGGTCATGAAGCGGTCCGCAAAGGTCTGGTCGCAAGACAGCATGTTGGCGGCCACGGTGTACTGATACCAGGCGGCGACGACGCCCGACAGCGACAGCACGGCGGCCAACGCGCCGGCGATACGGGTCAGCGCGCGTCCGCCGCCGAAGCCGCCGATCAGTGCCACCACGCCCACCACCAGGTAGATCAGGCGTTGCAGTACGCACCAGGCGCAGGGCGGCATGTCGAATACATGTTGGGAAATCAGGGCGACGCCAACGGCCCCAAAGCAGAAAAGGGCGATCAGGCGTAGCAGGCGTTCAGAGCGGGTCGGCATTGTTGTTTTGCGTTATTCAGGGGTGGGTCATGGCGGGCGGAGCGCCCGGCCAAGCTTAGGCCTTGGGAATCGGAATTGGTTGCATCACTTGCGTCAAGACGCC
>CAJYKY010000569.1 GCA_913775005.1 uncultured Achromobacter sp. | reverse complement strand
GTTCGCCAAATTCGTCCCAGGCGCTCAGCACGGCATAAGGCTCGTCTTCATCGGGCACGATATCCAGCTTGATGGTCAGGCGGCCCGCCTCGGCGTCGATCTTCACACTTTTGTGCAGCGTGGCGTGCAACTGCTGTTCGTGACGGCGCAGCACTTCGTTGGCGGTCTTGACCAGCGTGATGAAGGCGGGCGAATCCAGCGGCTTGGGGTTTTTCTTGTCGCGCCCCATGGTCCAGGGGCCGACCAGCGCGGGCTCGGCCTGCCCGTCCTTGGTCATCTCCACGGCCCAGCCGTCATCCTCTTCGTTCTTGATGATCCGCGCGGTCCAGCCGTCATCGCGCCACAGCGTGGCGGTCTGTTCCTTGCGGTCTTCGGATGCGTCCGAGTCGTGGTTGTGGGTGTCGTTCACTGCGGTACTTCTCCTGAAATCTATGCGTGCTCCGCAGCACTGTAGCCTATCGCCTGCGTGCGTTGCCGGTGTGGCGGATTTGGCGTGTCCACTTGAACACCCTCCGCGCAATTTACGTAAACTTCAGCATTACCGCAGGCGCGATCCACCCATGCCACCCACCACGCTCGAAGACCAGCTGGCTTTCCTAAGGGAAATCGATCGGCTCAAAACTGTCGTCAGGCAGTCCCCGCTGCTGGACAACAGCAGAAAGGAAAATTCCGCCGAACACTCCTGGCATCTGGCGATGTACGCCATGATTCTGAACGAGTACGCCAGCGGCGCGGTGGACACGAATCGCGTCATGCGGATGCTTTTGCTGCACGACATCGTTGAAATCGACGTGGGGGATTTTCCGATTCACGGCGGCTCATCCGCGGCGTTGCAGGCTGAAGAGGAAGCCCGCGCCGCCCAGCGGCTGTTCGGCCTTTTGCCGGAACCGCAACGCAGCGAATTTCTGCGCTTGTGGCAAGAATTTGAAGACGCGCAAACCGAAGATGCGAAGTTCGCCAAGGCACTGGATCGCTTCCAACCGTTGCTGACCAATATCTGCACGGGCGGCGGCACCTGGACCGAAAGCGGCGTGTCGGCGGAGCAGGTCTTCGCCCGGTATGGCCCCGTTATCAAGCGTGGGGCGCCCCGGCTATGGCAGGAGTGCGAACAATGGGTAAGCCGGCATTTTCAGCGACGCGCGAATAGCGGCGGTGACGAATCCGGCCGCCATTAATGCGGCATCAGCGGCGGACGATCAACCGCAAAGATCCGTCCCATCATGGGCGAAGCAGGCCCAAGCCGCTTCTTCGATCCCGTCGATCACATTGCCGTCTTCATCCGATATCGTGAACTGCTGCTGATCGCCGCCGATGCTGGCCGCGCCGTCCAGACCCATCAGCAGGCTGACCATCGTGTCTTTCAGCACGCCATCCAGCACCTGCCGCAACTGATCGTTCTGCGCGTCAGACAGGCCCATCGCCCGCACCTTGGCCGCGACGGCGCTTGCACCCTCTGGCGCCATGAATGATGCCAGCAGCTCTGCCCGCAGCGCATCCCAATTGGCGACAAATTCTTTTCCGTTCATTGCTTTCCTTTCTATCGCGGCAGAACCTCGTCGCACCAAAAAACAAAGGCCGCATCTGCGGCCCTTGTTCATGGCTTACGAAGACGCTGCCATTACGCCTTGCGCACCTGCGCGATCAGCGCGTCCAGCTGCGTCAGCATCAGGTCGATTTCTTCGGCCGTGACGTTCAGCGCCGGCATGAAGCGCAGCAGGTTCGGGCGCGGTGCGTTCAGCAGCAGGCCTTGCGGGTTCTGGTTGCGGGCGGCTTCGACGATGGCCGGGCCGTCGTCGCGGTCCATGACCAGTGCGCGCAGCAGGCCCTGGCCGCGTTCGCCCTTCATGCCGTACTTGGCCGACAGGGCCAAGAGGCCTTCGGACAGCTGCTTGGCGCGTGCGTTGACGGCATCCATGAAGCCGGGAGCGGCCAGCGCGTCGAACACGGCCACGCCGACAGCGGTGGTGAGCGGGTTGCCGTTGTACGTGCCACCCTGGTCGCCGTGCTGGAACACGCAAGCGTCCTGGCGAGCCAGCAGCGCGGCCAGCGGCACGCCGCCGCCGATGCCCTTGGCCAGCGTCATGATGTCGGGTGTGACGTCGGAATGCTGGTAGGCAAACATCTTGCCGGTACGGCCCATGCCGGTCTGCACTTCGTCGACGATCAGCAGCAGCTGGTTCTCGTCAGCCAGCTTGCGCAGGCCTTGCATGAATTCGCGGGTGGCGGGGATGACGCCGCCTTCGCCCTGCACCGGTTCCAGCATGATGGCGACGGTCTTGTCGTCGATCAGCTTCTTCACCGATTCCAGGTCGTTCAATTCCGCCTTGGGGAAACCTTCGACTTGCGGGGCGAACATCTTGTCCCAGCCCGGCTTGCCCGACGCCGACATCGTGGCCAGCGTGCGGCCGTGGAAGCCGTGGTTCATCGTGATGATCTTGTAGGCGCCGTTCTTCTTGACCTGGCCCCACTTGCGCGCCAGCTTGATGGCGCCTTCGTTGGCTTCGCCGCCGCTGTTGGCGAAGAAGACGCGGTCAAAGCAGGACGCGCCGGTCAGGCGCTGAGCCAGCTCGATCGAGGGGATGTTGTAGAACGCCGGCGACGGGTTCATCAGCTTTTGCGATTGCTCGACCAGCGCGCGCTGCATTTCCGGCGCGGAGTGGCCCAGCGTGTTCACCGCCCAGCCCTGCACGAAGTCCAGGTATCGCTTGCCCGCGTGATCCTCCAGCCAGGAGCCCTTGCCGCTGACGAACACGAGGTCCGGGCGGGAAGTGATATCCATGAGGGTGTTGACGTTGAACTGGCTGAATTCCATGGCGGTTCCTGCGGGATGAAAGGACAGGGGAAAAGGGGAAAACTTCGCGCAAGGAACGCGAAAGGGCAAATGTAGCACCGACAAAGGGATGCTATCGTGACGCACCCCCGCCGAATCGCCCCGGGCCGCCTCAAAAGGGCCGCTGTGCCGGGCGCTCTATTTTATGAGAAGTGACGCGCTCTCTACGCGCGCCCCTTGTCGCTTTTTACTGACCAATCATGAAACGTATTCTTTCCAGTCTTGCCGCCGGCCTGGCGCTGGCGGCGGCCGGCGCCCCGGCGCACGCCGAGTATCCCGACCGCCCCATCCGTCTGGTCGTGCCATTCCCGCCCGGGCAAGCCACCGACATCTTTGCCCGCGCGCTGGCTGAAAAGCTGGGCGCCGCCGTCAAGCAGCCCATCGTCGTGGAAAACCGCGCGGGCGCCGGCAGCAACATCGGCATGGAGCAAGCCGCACGCGCAGCGCCCGATGGCTACACGCTCGTCATCGCCGGCAGCGCCGCGGCCGTCAACCAGACGCTGTACAAGACCATCAACTACAGCCTGACCAAAGACTTCGCCCCGGTCTCGGGCGTGTTCTCGGTGCCGCTGATGTTCCTGGCCACGCCGGCCTCGGGCATCACGTCGCTCAATCAGCTGGTGACGCAGGCGCGCGCCAAGCCGGGCGATCTTGCCTACGCCAGCGCCGGCATTGGCGGCACGCAGCATCTGTCGGCCGAGATGTTCAAGGCCGCCGCCAATATTGATATCCGCCACATTCCCTACAAGGGCAGCGGCCCGGCCCAGGCGGACTTCCTGGGTCACCAGGTGCCCCTGATGGTGGACTCGGTGACTGCCGGCCTGCCGCATGTGCAAAGCAAGAAGGCCGTGGCGCTGGCCGTGACCACCGCCAAGCGCCTGCCGCAATTGCCCGACGTGCCGACCGTGGCGGAATCCGGCTACCCCGGTTTCGAGGCCATCGGCTGGGCCGCCGTGCTGGCTCCGCGCGACACGCCGCCCGAGGTCACGCAGTATTTGAGCAAGCAGATCGGCGTGGCGCTCAATACGCCGGAAATGCAGAAGTTCCTGCGTGACCGGGGCGCTGAACCGATGCCGCTGACTCCCGAGGCGACCGGCACGTTCATCGCCACCGAAGTCGAAAAATGGGGCCGCGCGGTCAAGCAATCTGGCGCGCAGGTAGATTGATCTTTACCCATCTGTAAGACGAAAGCCGTCCCCGATTCTGCGGGACGGCTTTTTGTTTTTGGCTTCTGAGTCTGGCTTCTGAAGGCGGGCTGACGTCCACCCCAAACCGGTGCCGCGCATGCCCGCTTGCGGGGCAGTCGCTGCACCAGATCAGGGCGGCGCAGCATCCGCAGGCGGCGTTTCCCCGCCGCCGAAAAATGGCACGGAACTTGCTTTTCCAGTTTTGTATACCGAATCGGTGTGCAACGCATCGACCCGCCCCGGGCGATGGGCGTCCTGGAGAGTTCCTCATCATGAAGCGCAGAACCCTGTTGTTGTCCCTTTGCACCGCCGCCACCTTGCTGGCCGCGCCGCTGACGCATGCCGACACGCTGGACGATATCGTCAAGTCCGGCACCATCAAGATCGCCGTGCCGCAGGACTTCCCGCCGTTTGGATCGGTGGGCGCCGACATGAAGCCGCTGGGCTATGACATCGACACCGCCGCGCTCATCGCCAAGCAGCTGGGCGTGAAGCTGGAACTGGTGCCCGTCACCAGCGCCAACCGTGTCCCGTACTTGCAGACCCGCAAGGTGGACCTGGTGATTTCCAGCCTGGGCAAGAACCCCGAGCGCGAGAAGGCGATCGACTTCTCCGATGCGTACGCGCCGTTCTTCAATGGCGTGTTCGGCCCGGCCGACCTGAAGGTGTCGTCGGCGGCAGACCTGGCCGGCAAGACCATCGGCGTCACGCGCGGCGCGGTGGAAGATATCGAGCTGTCCAAGATTGCACCGGCAACGGCCACGCTCAAGCGCTATGAAGACAACAACGGCACGATCACCGCCTTCCTGTCGGGGCAGGTGCCGATGATTGCCACCGGCAACGTCGTGGCCGCTGCCATCCTGGCGCGCAACCCGGCCAAGAAGCCGGAAACGAAATTCCTGATCAAGAACTCGCCCTGCTATATCGGCATGAACAAGGACGAGCCCAAGCTGCGTGCCAAGGTCAACGAGATTCTGGCGGCGGCCAAGCGTGACGGTTCGCTGGCGGCGATCTCGCAGAAGTGGCTGGGGGCCGAGCTGCCCAAGGACCTGTAAGTTCCGAAGGCGGCCATCATGGCTTACCAATACGACTTCGCGTCGGTGCTCGACTACACGCCGGTGCTGATCAAAGGCATCGGCGTGACGGTTGAGCTGATTGCGTTCGGCGCGGTGGCGGGCGTGGCGCTGGGCATCGCGTGCGCCTGGGTCCGCACGCAGGGGCCGGCGTGGCTGCGCGCCCCCGTCGCGGCTTATGTTGAGCTGATCCGCAACACCCCCTTTCTGATCCAGCTGTTCTTCATCTTCTTCGGCTTGCCCGCGCTGGGCGTGCAGCTGGGTGAAATGCAGGCGGCGTGTCTGGCGATGGCGTTGAACCTGGGCGCATACAGCGCCGAGATCATCCGCGCCGGCATCGACGCCACGCCCAAGGGCCAATACGAGGCGGGCGCGAGCCTGGCGTTGACGCGGTTTCAGGTGTTCCGGCATGTGGTGCTCAAGCCCGCGTTCAAACGCATCTGGCCGGCGCTGTCGTCGCAGATCGTGATCGTGATGCTGGGGTCGGCGGTGTGTTCGCAGATCGCCGCTGAAGACCTGACCTTTGCCGCCAACTTCATCCAGTCGCGCAACTTCCGCGCGTTCGAGGTGTACCTGGTGACCACGGGCATCTATCTGGCGCTGGCCATCGTATTGCGTCAGCTGTTGCGCATGATGGGCCACTGGCTGTTTCGCAAGGCGGCGCGATGATTGAATTTTCAGCTTGGGACATCGTCCGCAACTTGCTGCTGGCCGCAAGATGGACCGTCGTGCTGTCGCTGGTGGCGTTTGCCGGCGGGGCGCTAATGGGCATGCTGACGCTGATGATGCGCACATCGCGCGTGACGGTGATGCGCCGCATCAGCTGGGCTTATATCGAACTGTTCCAGGGCACACCGCTGTTGATGCAACTGTTCCTGGCGTTCTTCGGCTTGTCGCTGCTGGGGGTGGAGGTGCCGCCCTGGCTCGCGGCAGGCGCAGCGCTGACGCTGTGGTCGGGCGCGTTCCTGGCCGAGATCTGGCGCGGCTGCGTGGAATCTGTTCCGAAGGGTCAATGGGAAGCATCCGCCAGCCTGGCGTTGGGCTATGTGCAACAGATGCGCTACGTGGTGCTGCCGCAGGCGCTGCGCGTTGCCATCGCGCCCACGGTCGGGTTCGCGGTGCAGATCGTCAAGAGCACCGCGCTGACATCGATCATCGGCTTTACCGAGCTGTCCAAAGCCAGCACGGTGATCACCAACGCCACGTTCAGCCCGTTCACTGTCTACGCCACCACCGCACTCATCTACTTCGCGCTGTGCTGGCCCTTGTCGCGCCTCAGCCTACGATTGGAAAGGAAGTTGCATGCCGCTCATCGCCCTTGAAGACGTCCGCAAGAAATTCGGCGACAACGAAGTCCTGAAGGGGGTGACGCTGCGCGTCGAACCCGGGGAGGTCATCGCCATCATCGGCAAAAGCGGGTCGGGCAAAAGCACCTTGTTGCGATGCGTGAACGGCTTGGAGCAGATCGACGGCGGCGCCATCATGGTGGCCGACGCGCAGCTGGGCAATGACGAGCTGCGGCTGCGCGCGCTGCGTCTGAAGGTCGGCATGATCTTTCAGCAGTTCAATCTGTTTCCGCACCTGACGGTGGGGCGCAACGTCATGCTGTCGCCGATGGTGGCCAAGCGCATGCCGCAAGCCGAGGCCGCCGACATGGCGCATGCCATGTTGACGCGGGTGGGGCTGGCGCACAAGTTCGACGCGTGGCCCGACGAGCTGTCGGGCGGGCAGCAGCAGCGCGTGGCGATTGCACGCGCGCTGGCGATGCAGCCGCTGGCGCTGCTGTGCGATGAAATCACGTCGGCGCTGGACCCCGAGCTGGTCAACGAAGTGCTGGCGGTGGTGCGAGAACTGGCCGCGGATGGCATGACCCTGTTGATGGTCACGCACGAAATGCGCTTTGCGCGCGAGGTCTGCGATCGGGTCGTGTTCATGCACCAGGGACGCGTGCATGAGATCGGGCCGCCTGAGGAATTGTTTTCCTCACCCGCCACACCGGAGTTGCGTCAATTCCTGGGGATGACAAATCTGGCGGGCTGAGCCGCAAGGCATTGCGCCGCGACGGCTCGCGCGGCGCACCACTCACCCCGCACAAGCAACGCGCCTTTCAGCGCGACAGCCCACGCGCCGCGATCTCCCACACGTCTTCGACCACACCATCGCGCACCACCACCAGGCCGTCGTGCAGGTTGAAGGTCGGGTCTACGTGCGAGGGCACAAGGCGCAGCACATCGCCCAGCGCAGGCGGCGTCACGCCTGGCGCCACGCGCACCACACCGTGTTCGTCATTGATGGCGGAATAGGTCAGCCCCGCCGCATCGAAGATGGCGGGCGGTCCGCATTCGGCGGTGGTGGACTTCAGGCCCGCGTCCAGAATGACGCGGTCGGGCGCGGGCACGCTCATCACCGTCGACAGCACGAACAGGCTGTTCTGGAAGGCTAGCGGGCCGTCCCATTCGTTGGCGCCGTAATCGCCGTCCATGAACGCGTACGAACCCGCCTGCAATTCGGTATAGACGCCGCTTGCCGCATCGAATTCCGCGCTGCCCGTTCCGCCCCCGGTGATGATGTCGCAAGCAATGCCGCTTTCACGCAGCAGCTGCGCGTAGGACGCCGCAATGCGCGCCGCCTGCCGGCACACCTGCGCGCGTTCTTCGCGCGTGCGGTAATGCTGAACCGACCCGTGATACGCCTGCAAGCCCACGAAAGTGACGCCAGGCAAATCACGCGCCTGCTGCGCCAGCGCCAGCACCAAGGCGTCATCGGACACGCCGCAGCGGCCCTGGCCCACATCCACTTCAACCAACACATCGATCTCGGCGCCCGCGTGTGCCATGGCTTGCGACAGCTGCGCCAGGTTCTGCGCGTTGTCCACACAGACACTCATCTTGGCCGTGCGCGCCAGTTGCGCCAGCAGCGCCAGCTTGGCCGAGCCGACGACTTCGTTGCTGATGTGGATATCGTGGATGCCGGCCGCCACGAACGGCACGGCCTCGCTGACTTTCTGGCAGCAGATGCCGCGCGCCCCCAGCGCCAGCTGGCGCCGCGCAATCTCGGGGCATTTGTGCGCCTTGGCATGCGGACGCAAGGCCACGTCGTGACGGTCGGCCCAGGCCTGCATCGCGCGCAGGTTGGCTTCGAACGGCGTCAGGTCCAGCATCAGGCTGGGCGTGTCGATGCGCGCGAGCGGGTCACCCGGTTGCGCGGGCGGGGGCAGCACTATGCCGCGTAGGACTTCGTGGGACATCTTGGTGTCTCCGTAATCTGCACCGCGTGACGCAAGGCGAGCGGTGGACGCCATAACCAAAACACGGGCATCCATAACCCGAAGGATGGGTCACCCCCAGGTAAACGATAGCCCGGTAACCATTGGCTACCGGTGCCCACCATGACAGAATTCTTTCGATGCCTTGGGGGGGCCCGACGGCAAAAGGCGTATCGAACAATACCTGTGCGTATCGCACACTTCAATGCCCATCAACATCCGTCAACAAGACCCGGAGAAGCTCGCATGAAACTCAAGCACTGGATCACCGCCCTGACCGTTACGGTCGCCGCTGTCGGCGCCGTGGGCACCGCACAGGCCCAGCAATTTTTCCGCATCGGCACTGGCGGCACCGCCGGCACGTACTACCCGATAGGCGGCATCATCGGCAACGCGGTGTCGCAACCCGGCAAGCTCATCGCCACGGCGGTCGCGTCCAACGGGTCGGTGGCCAATATCAACGGCATCATCGGCGGCTCGTTCGAAGCGGGTTTCACGCAGTCGGACGTGGCGTTCTGGGCCTATAGCGGCACCGGCACCTTCGAAGGCAAGCCCAAGGCGCAGGACCTGCGCCTGATCGCCACGCTTTACCCGGAGAGCATTCACCTCGTGACGCGCAAGGGGTCCGGCATCAAGAGCGTGGCCGACCTGAAAGGCAAGCGCGTGTCCATGGACGAACCGGGTTCGGGCACGCTGGTCGACGTGCGCCTGATCCTGGGCGCCTACGGCATGACCGACAAGGACATCAAGGCCGAATACCTCAAGCCCAACCAGGCGGGCGACAAGCTCAAGGACGGCGGCCTGGACGCGTTCTTCTTCGTGGGCGGCGCCCCAGCCGGCGCCATCGCCGAACTGGCCTCGACCGGCAACATCGAGCTGGTGTCGCTGGTGGGTCCGGAAATCGACGCCCTGCGCGCCAAGCAGGAATTCTTCACGCCCGACGTCATCGCGGCCAACACGTACCAGAACCTGCCTGAAGTGAAGACCATCTCGGTCAACGCGCAGATGGTCACGTCGGCCAAGATTCCCGAGCAAACCGTGTACGACGTCACCAAGGCCTTGTACAGCGACGCCACGCGCAAGACGCTGGACGCCGGCCACGCCAAGGGCAAGCTCATCACGCGCGAAAACGCCACCAAGGGCGCGGGCATTCCGTTCCACCCGGGCGCCGAGAAGTTCTACAAGGAAATCGGGCTGCTGAAGTAAGCAGCGCTTGATCAGTGAACGTCCACGGCGCTGAACGCGCCATGACAGGGCAGGGCCGCCACGCGCGGCCCTGTCGCGTATCACCAGAGACTCACGGCGATGGAAATTGACCACGAAAAAACCCAGAAGCTGGCGGAAAAATACGATTCCGAAATCCGCTTCCGGCCTTTGGACAAGACGGCCACGTGGATCGTGTCGGGCTTGCTTGTCACGCTGTCCTTGTTTCACTACTACACGGCGGGCTTTGGCCTGCTGCGCGAAGCTACGCACCGCGGCGTGCACCTGGCCTTTGTCCTGAGCCTGATCTTCCTGGTGTTCGGTTTTTCAAAATCGCACTACCAGCGCGAACCGAAGTCCACCTGGTTCACGCCCGGCGGCATTCCGCTATACGACTGGATCATCGCCATCGCGCTTGCGCTGTCGGTGCTGTACATCCCCTACATCTTTGAAGACCTGGCGTTTCGCGTCGGTAACCCGATGCCGATGGACGTGTTCATGGGGTCCATCCTGCTGATCGGGCTCTTGGAAGCCACGCGCCGCGCGATGGGCTGGCCGCTGCCCATCATCGCGCTGGTGTTCATGGCCTATGCAATGTTCGGGCCATACTTTCCCGGCCTGCTCAAGCATGCGGGCAACACCTGGCCGCAGATCGTCAACCACATGTACCTGACGAGTCAGGGCGTGTATGGCGTGGCGGTCGGGGTGGTGGCGACCTACGTGTTCCACTTCGTGCTGTTCGGCGTGCTGGCCACCCGCATCGGACTGGGCCAGCTGTTCCTGGACGTGGCATCCACCGTGGCCGGGCGCTATGCCGGCGGCCCCGCCAAGGTGTCGGTGTTCGGGTCGGCGATGTTCGGCATGTTGTCGGGCTCGTCGGTGGCCAACGCCGTCACCGTCGGTTCGCTGACCATTCCGGCCATGATCCGCGTGGGCTATCCGCGTCACTTCGCGGCAGGCGTCGAAGCCGCCAGCAGCACCGGCGGGCAGATCACGCCGCCGATCATGGGCGCGGCCGCGTTCCTGATGATCGAGTTCCTGGGCATTCCATATCAGCAGATTGCGATTGCCGGCATCTTCCCGGCCTTTCTGTACTTCTTCGGCATGTTCATGCAGGTGCACTTCGAAGCCAAGCGCGAAGGCCTGCGCGGGCTGACCCTGGAAGAAATGCCCAAGCTCAAGCAGTCGTTCAAGATGCGCTGGCCGACGTTGATTCCGTTGATCTTGCTGGTGGGCGTGCTGGCCAGCGGGCGCACGCCGTATCTGGCGGCCTTCGCGGGGATCACCGGTTGTATCGTGGTGGGCCTGCTGAACCCGTATCAGCGGCTGCGCTGGCGCGATCTGTACGAAGCCTTTGAAACCGGCGCCAAGTACGCGCTGGCCGTCGGCGCGGCGGCGGGTGCGGTGGGCATTGTGATCGGCGTGGTGACGCTGACGGGCGTGGGCTTCAAGATTTCGTACATCGTGATCTCGGCCTCGCAGGTGCTGGCCAGCGGCATGGCCTGGGCACTACCCGCAGCCATGGCCGACATGCAGTCGCTGACGCTGCTGGCGGCGCTGATCATGACCGGCATCGTCTGCATCCTGATGGGCTGCGGCGTCCCCACCACGGCCAACTATCTGATCATGGTGGCGGTGGCCGCGCCCACGCTGGTACAGCTGGGTGTGCAGCCCATCGCCGCGCACTTCTTCGTGTTCTATTTCGGCATCCTGGCCGACATCACACCGCCCGTTGCGCTAGCGGCGTATGCGGCGGCGGGCATGGCGGGCAGTGATCCCTTCAAGACCGGCAACACCGCGTTCAGGCTGGGCATCACCAAACTCATCGTGCCCTTCGTGTTCGTGTTTTCGCCGTCGCTGCTGATCTCGGTGCAGGGCTTCACCTGGTACGACTTCTGGGTGACCTTGTTCGGCTGCATCGTGGGGCTGGTGCTGCTGTCGGCCGCATTCTCGCGCTACATGCTGGTGGGCATGAAGAGCTGGGAACGGTGGCTGTGCACGGTAGGCGCGCTGCTGACCATCATTCCGGGATTGACGAGCGGCCTGGTCGGGTTGGCGATCTGCATTCCCGTCTTCATACGTCAGCTGTCGGCGCTGAAACTGGAGAACGCAGCCAAGCCCGCATGACACGTGGGGTAATAAAAAAGGGGCGGATGTAATGTCCGCCCCTTTTTATTTTTGGTAATCGTGCATTTTGTCAGCAAATACCGGCAAAATGCGGCACAGAAGGGGCAGGGTGATGGCATACAACACCCTCCTTTTCGCTGGTTGCCCGGCCAAATAAATCGGCGTAAAGTAAAATTCATGTTTGCTGGTCTGCCGATATGCGGGCCGACTGTGCAAACAGGCACAAACTGCGCCATATGTTCGATATCCTGGTTTATCTGTTCGAGAATTACTACACGCCGCAAGCCTGTCCTGCGGCCGATGTGCTCGCTAAGCGGCTCGCCGCCGCCGGTTTCGAGCACGAAGACATCGACGACGCCCTCGGTTGGCTTTACGGCCTGGCCGAGACTACGGAACGATGCGTCGACCTCGCGCAGGCGCCCAATACGGGCACCCGGATCTACACCGACAACGAATACAGTCAGCTCGGCTCCGAATCCATCGGCTTCATCGCCTTCCTGGAATCGGCTGGCGTGTTGCCTGCGCCGTTGCGCGAAATCGTCATCGACCGTGGCCTCGCCTCGCCGGAAACGCCCGTGCCGCTATCCAAGATCAAGATCATCGCCCTCATGGTTCTCTGGAGCCAGGAAGCCGAGATCGACAATCTGGTTCTGGAAGAGCTGCTGGACGAAGAGGGCGTGCGGCTGTTGCATTGATTCCCTTGTTGTTCCCGGCAGCACTTCTTACCCCGTCGCGGCGGGCGTCACGCGGCGCTCGCGCATCGTGACCTACGTCGGCCGTTTCGCCCCCAGCCCCAGCGGCCCGCTGCATGCGGGCTCGTTGGTTGCTGCGCTGGCCAGCTGGCTGGACGCGCGCGCGCATGGCGGGCGCTGGCTCTTGCGCATGGAAGACGTGGACACGCCGCGCACGGTAGCGGGCGCGGCCGACGCCATCATGGCGCAGCTGCACGCGCTGGGTCTCCAATGGGATGGCGACATCCTGTGGCAATCGCAACGCAACGCCGCCTACCAATCCGCCTTCGACACCTTGGCCGCCCGGGGCCTGATCTACGGTTGCGGCTGCACGCGCCGCGAAATCGCCGACTCTGCGCTGCGCGGCCAGACCACGCCCGGCGCCGACGGCGAACGCCCTTATCCCGGCACCTGCCGTCACGGCTTGCCCGCCGGCCGCGAAGCGCGCGCCTGGCGCGTGCGGATGCCGGAAGGCCTTGAACATTTCGACGACCGCTGGCTGGGTCCGCAAGAACAGAACGTGGCGCAGGCAGTGGGGGATTTCGCCTTGCGGCGGGCGGATGGGCTGTGGGCCTATCAGCTGGCGGTGGTGGTCGATGACGCCGAGCAAGGCGTGACGGACGTCGTGCGCGGCGCGGACCTGCTCAGTTCCACGGCGCGCCAGCGCGTGCTGGGCCGCCTGCTGGGCCTGCCGACACTGCGCTACCTGCATGTGCCGCTGATTCTGGACGCGGACAGCGGCCTGAAGCTGTCCAAGCAGAATGGCGCCCCGGCCATTGATACCGCCGCACCGCTTGCCGCGCTGCAAGACGCGTGGCGGGCGCTGGGCTTTGCGCCGCTGGCCGCTGAGTCGCGCGACGCGTTTTTGCGGGAAGCCACCGCGCAGTGGGCGCGGCGGTTCGGGCAGTAGCTACAGCGGCTGCAAATCCTCACCCAGCATCCGCACCAGCAAGGCTTCCCCGTTTTCGGCCACGCGCAGCTCGCCGTAGCGGGCGACTTCGTAGCGCTTGGCTTCGCCTTCCGGGAAGAAATACGCATTGGTGACGATGCGCACGCTGCTATCGCGGACGCGATAGCGCAGCGGCACCTCGGTCTCGGCGTGCGGATGCACGTCGGGCTGGATACGCAGCGGCGTGGCCACGCCGCGCGAATCAGCCTGAAGCATCACATAGCCGTCCGGCTCGAAGCCAGGCAGGGTTTCATCTTCAAACTGACGCTCGCCACCCAGCCGCAGCCGGGTGATGTCGCGGCTGGCGGCGAAGTTCAGCGCCATGTAGTCGCCCTGCATGAGCGAACGCGGATCCACCGGCGCCAGTTCCAGGATGACAACCTTGCCCGTCGCCAGCAGCTTCTCGCGCTGCCAGATGCCGCCATTGGCCACCACCAGCACCAGCGCCAGCCCGCCAAGAATAGCCAGCGTGCGCCAGCGCAGCGCACCGGATATCGGCGGCAAGGGCGTGCGCGGGCGCGCGCTCTGGGTACGCATCAGGCGCGGCACCAGCCAGACCAGGCCACGTAGCACAAACAACAGCAGCGCCGCACCGCCCAGCCAGAGCGCCTTCTGCAACAGCGGCACATTCAATTGGTAGTAGTAGACCGCCAGATAAATCAGCAGGCTCAGCACGCCGAAGATCACCAGACGCAGCTGATTCAAACCA
>CAJYKY010000568.1 GCA_913775005.1 uncultured Achromobacter sp. | reverse complement strand
CTACACGACGCTCTTCCGATCTGTTGTCCCACGGCGCCTAATCCTGCGCCATGGCGGCCTTCACCCGCGCGTCGGTCGTGACCGGGCCCGGAATCAGCAGCAACATTGTCGTGTCTCCTGTGCGCCTCAGAACTGAGGCAGGGATGCGGGGTCGTGACGCCGCAGGATGTTCTTGGCGTCTTCGAAGTCGGGCAGGATCTGCCCCACTTCGCGCCAGAAGTCCTGACTGTGGTTCATCTCGCGCAGATGTGCAAGCTCGTGCGCAATGACGTAATCGATGATGCCGGGCGCGAAGTGGATCAGGCGCCAATTCAGCATGATGTTGCCGTCGCTGGTGCAGGAGCCCCAGCGCGTGGCGGCGGACGACAGGCGCCAACGCTGTATCTTCAAGCCGCTGACTTGCAGAAAGTGCGCAAGCCGCGCGCCGAACCATGCGCCCGCGCGCTGTTGCAGCCAGGCTTGGGCCGAATCGCGGATGCGGCCCTGGTCGGCATGTGACGGCAGCGCAAGCCAGAGCGTGTCGCCGTCTTGCGGGGCGTCGGCGTCGCCAGACAGCCAGGCCTGGCGGCTGTCGCCACCCACACCGATCACGATCTTCTTGCCCAGGTACGGCAATTCGCCGCCGGCCTGCCAGCGCGTGTGCGCCATGGCCAGCTGCTGCTTGCGCGCATGCCATTCGCGCAGCTTGGTCAGGATCCAGCGCGCCTTTTCGCGTACCGCGTCGTCGATCTGCGTCAGCGTGACCCAGCTGGGCGCGGTGACGCGCAGGCCGTCATCGGTGATGACAAAGCCGATGCTGCGGCGGCGCGACCGCAGCAGTACAAAGCCGATGGCTTGCTGTTCAGTGGGCACTTCGCGCCAGCGCGCGCCGGGGGGCAGCGGGTCGGGGCAGGGCGTGGGCACGCGCGCCGTCGCATTGGGCGACAGCGTCAGCAGCGGCTCGCCCTTGGTCGCGGGCTCGTCAGGCGGCGCGTCGGGGAAAAGATTCTTGGGGGGAACAGGCTGCGGCGGCGCGGCAGGCGGGATGACCGGCGCTGCGGCGGGCCGAAGGGGTTGCGGCGCGGCGATCAGCGGCGACGCGCCCGGGGGCGCGTCATCGTCGTGCAAGTCGAACAGGAGTTCGAGCTGATCAGTGCTGAGCATACCTTTCAGGGTTGAGTCGCCGCATTTCCGCTTCGATCCAGTCCTGAACCTTCTGGTTCAGTTCTTCGGGGGAAAGTCCTTTGGATTCTATCGCGGGTCCGATAGACAGGGTGACGAGGCCAGGATACTTGACGAAGGCATTGCGCCGCCAGCACTCGCCCGCGTTATGCGCCACGGGAATGACGGCCGCGCCGGTACGCGAGGCCAACAGCGCCCCGCCCATCTTGAAGCGCGCCACCTTGCCCGGCGGCACGCGCGTGCCTTCCGGAAACAGCAGCGGCCAGCGGCCTTCGTCCAGGCGCGTCTGCCCTTGCTTGACCACCTGGTCAAAGGCGTCGCGGCCCTTGGAGCGGTCAATCGCAATCATGCGCAGTAAGGCCAGGCCCCAGCCAAAGAACGGCACCATGTGCAGTTCTTTCTTGTAGACGAAGCAGACTTCGCGCGGCATGTAGGCCGGAAAGAACAGCGTTTCCCAGGCGGACTGGTGCTTGGACAGGATCACGGCGGGGCCGTCGGGCAGGTTTTCCCAGCCCTTGACCTGCCAGCGGATGCCGCAAAAGACCTTGGCGCCCCAGACGGCCAGACGCGGCCAGCCCACCGTGAGCTTGTAGCGCCAGTGCAGCGGCAACGGCGCCCACAGGATGCAGGCAAAGGCGTAAGGGATGACCGTCACGGCCAGGAACAGGAAGTACAGCAGCGAACGTAGCCGGGCCATTGAATCAATTGTCCTGGAGCAGGGTGTCGACGACGGCCGACAGGTCTTCGCACACGCGCGTGTTTTCGGGCAAGCCGCCCTTGGCCAGCGTCTTCTTGCCGTTGCCGGTCTGCACCAGCCACGGCGCGCAGCCGACGGACGAAGACGCTTGCAGGTCGCGCAGCGAGTCGCCCACCGCCGGCACGCCCGACAGATTGATGTCGTAGCGGTGGCCGATCTGCTCGAACATGCCGGGGCGCGGCTTGCGGCAAGTGCAGTTGTCATCCGGACCGTGCGGGCACAGGAAGACAGCGTCGATGCTGCCGCCCACGGCGGCCAGCTCGCGCCGCATCTTGGTGTGGATGGCGGTCAGCGTGTCCATGTCGAACAGGCCGCGCGCCAGCCCCGACTGGTTGGTGGCAACCACCACCTTCCAGCCGGCCTGCGTCAGCCGGGCAATGGCTTGCAGGCTGCCCGGCAGCGCAATCCATTCGTCAGGATTCTTGACGAACGCATCGCTGTCCTGATTGATGACGCCGTCGCGGTCAAGGATGATCAGTTTCACTGTGCCAGCCTGGAAATGTCTGCCACCTGGTTCATCAGGCCATGCAGCTGGCTCAGCAGAGCCAGGCGGTTGGCGCGCACGGCCGGGTCTTCGGCCATGACCATGACGTCGGCAAAAAAGGCGTCCACCGGCTCGCGGGCCTGGGCCAGCGTGGTGAGGCTGCCGGCGAAGTCGCCTGCGGCCAGCTGCGCTTCAGCTTGCGGGCGCAGCGCGGCGACAGCGGTGGCCAGCGCCTTTTCGGCGGCTTCGACCAACGCGGCTTCGTTCACCGCGCCGATCTCGCCTTCGGCCTTTTTCAGCAGATTGCCGATGCGCTTGTTGGCGGCGGCAAGGCTGGCGGCTTCCGGCAACTGCGCGAAGGCGGCGGCGGCGCGCACGCGCTCGGCCACCTGATGCAGCGGCGGCGTCAGCGCGATCACGGCTTCCACCGCGTTGCGGTCAAAGTCGTTGATGAGCTGGTTGCGGTAGCGCTCGTAGATGAAGGTGCGCACTTCAGCCAGCGTATCGGCCGGAATCTTGCCGGCGGGGAAGGTGCTGGCTGCCAATTCCAGCAGGCCGTCCAGCGACAGCGGGCCGGCTTCGCTGATCTTCAGCCAGCCGCCTGCGGCCAGCTGTTCGAAGGCGCTGATCAGGCCCAGTGCCGCGCGGCGCAGGCCGAAGGGGTCGCGTTCGCCCGTGGGCGCCAGGCCAATGGCCCAGATGCCGACCAGCGTTTCCACGCGTTCGCTGATGAACAGCGTGGCGGCGGTCAGCGTGTCTTGCGTGACGGGGGTGTCGTAACGGTTGCGGTACTGGGTGCGCAGCGCTTCGACGACGCTGGCGGGTTCGCCGTCGCCGGCGGCGTAGTACGCGCCCATGATGCCTTGCAGCTCGGGGAATTCGCCCACCATGTTCGAACCGAGGTCGGCCTTGGCCAGCATGGCGGCGCGATCGGCGGCATTGGCGTCACCGCCCAGCTGCTGCGCTACGCTGCGCGCGATGGCGCGCACGCGCTCCACACGTTCCAGCTGCGTGCCCAGCTTGTTGTGATACACGATGGAACCCAGCTGTTCCACGCGGGCGGCCAGCGGAATCTTGCGATCGGTTTCGAAGAAGAACTGCGCATCGGCCAGACGCGGGCGGACCACGCGCTGGTTGCCTTCAACGATGTTGACCGGGTTGTCCGTGTGCATGTTGCTGACGATCAGGAAGCGGTGCGTCAGGCGGCCGGTAGCGGGGTCGAACAGCGGGAAGTACTTCTGATTCAAACGCATGGTCAGGATCAGGCATTCCTGCGGCACTTGCAGGAATTGTTCTTCGAACTGGCCCACGTACACGGTGGGGTGTTCGACCAGCGCGGTCACTTCGTCCAGCAGCGCGG
>CAJYKY010000567.1 GCA_913775005.1 uncultured Achromobacter sp. | reverse complement strand
GACGACGATAAATAACAATATCGACGGCATCGAAGTGGGGGTATAGCTCAGCTGGGAGAGCGCTTGCATGGCATGCAAGAGGTCAGCGGTTCGATCCCGCTTACCTCCACCAGTAGCAGTTCAGCAGTACCGTAGTTTGCAATACCGCAGTAAAGTTGTTTGTAGTTCTGTTAGTTCAGGTCCCCTTCGTCTAGAGGCCTAGGACATCACCCTTTCACGGTGAGTACAGGGGTTCGAATCCCCTAGGGGACGCCAGAATTTCTGGCATCGCATTGAGCGATCAGCGTCACGTAGTACCAAGCTGCCTTGACAACGCAGTGTTGTATTGAAGTTCAGTAAACCGCTGCGGAGCGGTAGTTCAGTTGGTTAGAATACCGGCCTGTCACGCCGGGGGTCGCGGGTTCGAGCCCCGTCCGCTCCGCCAAGCACTTTGTGCTTGTCAGCATCGCAGCATGCACATCAAATCGCAGTACGCCATTGAAGCTCCGGACTCCGGAGCTTTTTGCATTTCTGCGCACCCGCATTATTTATCTACTCTCCCCCCGCCGCGAAGACTCGTCCGTTTTGACCTCTGGACATCAGAGACGTGCGCCTGCATTCTGTGCATTCACGCAATGCGAACCGAAGAGGACTACGTGACCGCGAACGCCGCCGCCCCGCACCCGCATCGCCAACACCTGCAAAGCATCATCGCGGGTTTGAATGAAGGCATCATTGTGCTCGAACCCGATGGCGCAATCGCCTGGGCTAATCACAGCGCGCTTGTACTGCATGGCGCCGATTCCGTAGACGCGCTGGGGGGCACGCCCGCCGGATACCGCAAGCACTACACACTGACTTACCGCAATCATCATCGCGTGCCCGCGCGCCAGTATCCGCTGGACCGTCTGGTCGCAGGCGAATCCTTCGAAGACTTGCTGCTGGACCTTGGCCGCAAGGACGACGACGACTTCCTGCGCAACCTGTGCGCGCGCGGGTTGAATCTGGAAGGCGAGCACGGCGCTGAATATCGCGTGCTGATCCTGCACGATCAAACGCAGCAGCTCAACGCCGAGCAACGCTTTGAACGCACCTTTGGCGCCAACCCCGCGCCCGCGTTGATCTGCCGCTTGTCGGACCTGCGCTACGTCAAGGTGAACCAGGGCTTTCTGGAAATGACGGGCTACGCACGCGACGACGTGCTGGGCAAATCCGCCTACGAGCTGGACGTGCTTGATGGCGGTGAAGACAAAGAAGAGGCCGTCGCCAAATTGAACGACGGGCAAACGATTCCACAACGCGAAGGCGTGGTGAAGCTGGCCGATGGCGGCGCAAAGTTTGTGATGGTTGCGGGCCAGCCCATCGACATGCACGACGAACCCTGCATGCTGTTCACCTTCATCGATCTGGAAGCGCGCAAGCGCACCGAACTGGCGCTGCGCGAAAGCGAAGAGCGCTTTTCAAAAGCGTTCCTGCTTGCTCCCGTGCCGATGGCCGTCTGCGAAGGCGACACGCTGCGTGTGCTGGACATCAACGATGCCTTTGCTGCGGCAACCGGTGCTTCTTCAGAAGGCAGCGTAGGCGAGGTGCTGACCGATCTGGGCTTGCAACCCTATGAAGGCATGCTGGCGAGCCTTAAGCGCGGCGATAGCGCGCGCAATCGCGAAGCCAGGCTACGCACGCCAGATGGCGGCACGCTGGATTGCCTGGTGTCGGCCGAGCCGGTGATGATCAGCGGACAACGCCGGGTGCTGATCGTGATGCACGACATCACGGAACGCAAACGTTCGGAAACCGAATTGCTGGCGGCGATCGAGGCCGTGATGCAAGACACGTCGTGGTTTAGCCGAGGCATCATCGAAAAACTGGCGCAGCTGCGAGAACCCGCACCGGCTTCACGCGATGTGGCGGAATTGGCGCAACTGACCACGCGCGAACGCGAGGTGCTGGGCCTGCTGTGCCAAGGCCATGATGACGATGGCATCGCCAAGGCGTTGAAGTTGTCGCGCAACACGGTGCGCAATCACGTCGCCACCATTTACAGCAAGATTGGCGTGCATCGGCGCAGCGCGGCCATCGTCTGGGCGCGCGACCGCGGCATCACCGGGCATGAATCCACGCGCGTGCGCGACAAATCCGGCAAGGAGTGACGCGCCGGCCATTGATTTACAAATTGAATCAATATTTTCGGAGGTTTGGCCTGCGCGAAGATGCCGTCGCGTTAGCGCTCCACCTGCTTCTACATCTTCTATTTATTGCGAATCTGCCGGCAAGCTGCCGGCATTTTTACGTCTTGCGCCTGCATTGCGTAAACGGTGGTCAGGTTCTTACGATCCGCCGATCCCGCCCTGCCCGTTCCGGTGCGCGGCGCGATTTTCGTAAGACCGACAGGAGCCCCGAGCATGCAGACCGCCTATATCCCCGTTCCGACGACGTCCAAGTCCCAGCCCGCCCCAGCCTGGAGCACCGCAGACATCCTGGCGCTTTACGAGCTGCCGTTCATGGACCTGGTGCATCGCGCCCAGCAGACGCATCGCACGCATTTCGATCCGAACGTGATCCAGTTGTCGAGCCTGTTGTCGATCAAGACCGGCGGCTGTCCCGAGGACTGCGCCTATTGCCCGCAATCGTCGCACTACGACACCGGTCTGGACGCCGACAAACTGATGCCGCTGGAAGACGTCGTGGCCGCCGCACGCGCCGCGCAGGCCGGTGGCGCGCAGCGCTTTTGCATGGGTGCCGCGTGGCGCAGCCCGAAGCCGCACCACCTGGATGCCGTGGCCGACATGGTCAGCGCGGTGAAGGCGCTGGGCCTTGAAACCTGCGTCACGCTGGGCATGTTGCGCGATGGCCAGGCCGAACAGCTCAAGTCGGCCGGGCTGGATTACTACAACCACAATCTGGACACGTCGCCGGAGTTCTACGGCAAGATCATCTCCACCCGCACCTACCAGGACCGGCTGGACACGCTGGATCGCGTGCGCGACGCAGGCATCAACGTGTGTTGCGGCGGCATCGTGGGCATGGGCGAGTCGCGCCGCGAACGCGCCGGCCTGATCGCGCAGCTGGCAAGCATGGAGCCGTACCCCGAGTCGGTGCCGATCAACAACCTGGTGCAGGTGGAAGGCACGCCGCTGGCGGATGTCGAAGCCTTGGATCCGTTCGAGTTCGTACGCACCATTGCGGTGGCACGCATCACCATGCCGCGCGCCGCCGTGCGCTTGTCCGCCGGGCGCGAGACGATGGACGATGCGCTGCAAGCGCTGTGTTTCATGGCGGGCGCCAATTCCATGTTCTACGGCGACGCCTTGCTGACCACCGCGAATCCACAGATGGAGGCGGATCAACGCCTGCTGCAACGGCTGGGCATGCGGGTTGAGCCAGCGGGGCATCAGGAAGCGCCTGCGCAGGAAGCATCTTCGCCAGACACCCAGCAAGCCCTGCTGGCCGCGCGTGCGCAGGGCGCAGCATGTCGGTGACACCGGGCTTGCTGTATCTGCTGGCCAGCGTGGCGTGCAGCGTCACGGTGGCGGTGCTGCTGAAACTGGCGCGACGGTATGACGTCGACGTGCGCCAGGCCATCACCGCAAACTACGCGGTGGCCGCCCTGCTCTGCTGGGCCGTGCTGCGCCCGGATCCGGCCGCGATGCTGACGCCGCAGACGCCGTGGGCCGTACTGGCCGCACTGGGCGTGTTGCTGCCCACGGTGTTTCTGGCGATGGCGGCGGCAGTGCGCCACGCGGGCATCGTGCGCAGCGACGCCGCGCAGCGCCTGTCGCTGTTCATTCCCTTGCTGGCAGCATTCTTGCTGTTTGGCGAATCGGTCAGCGCGCGCAAGCTGGCGGCGATCCTGCTGGCGTTCAGCGCGCTGGCCTGCCTGCTGCGCAAGCCGGCTGCGGCGCGGAGCGGGATCGGGCAGACGGGTTCCACCAGCTCCGGTCCGGCCCATACCAGGGCAACCCGGGCCGGTGCCACCCATACCGGTCTTAACTATGCCGGTCCGGCCCAGATCGGTGCGGCCCAAAGCGGTCCGACCCACTCCGACTCCATCAACTCGCGCGGCGTCTGGCTCTGGCCGCTGCTGGTGTGGGTGGGCTACGGCGTCATCGACATCCTGTTCAAGCAGGTGGCGCGCGCCGGTACGGCGTTTGCCGGCGGGTTGCTGCTGGCGTTCATTCTGGCGGGATTGCTGATGCTGGCGTATCTGTTGCTACGCCGGGTGCGATGGCAGGCGCGTCATCTGTTTGCCGGGGCTGCGCTGGGGCTGGCGAACTTCGGCAACATCCTGACCTACATCCGCGCGCACCAATCGCTGCCCGAGCATCCAGCGCTGGTGTTCGCGACGATGAACATGGGCGTGATCACGCTAGGCACGATCATCGGCGCGCTGGTTTTTCGAGAGCCGCTGACGCGCATCAACGCTTTCGGTATCGCGCTGGCGCTGGCGGCCATCGTGC
>CAJYKY010000566.1 GCA_913775005.1 uncultured Achromobacter sp. | reverse complement strand
CCTTCGCGGCGCACGGCCAGCAGCCACAGCAAGGTCGCAAGCGACCCGCTGACCGACAGGTTCGGCCCCAGGTCGATGCCGATCAGCAGCGCCGAGGTGGCGGAATGGGGCAGATCGGCCATGCGCGCAAGCGAGCCGGCCATCAGCCCGGCCGGCAGGTTATTGATGAGGTTGCCGGCCAGCGCCGTGCCGATGCCGCCCAGCCAGATGCCTGCGCTGGCCGACAGATCGCGCATCAGTTGCGCCAAGGCTTGCAGCGCGCCGCTGGCCGCCATGCCTTGCACCAGCACGAATAGGCCCGCCACCAACGGCAGCACGCCCCAGGCCACCCCCCGGATCAGCCGCCATGGGCTGGAACGCGTCACGGCCAGCACCAGCAGCGCCGACGCGCCACCAGCGATCAGCGTGGGCATGCCCAGGCGGTGGCCCAGCGCCGACGTGATCAGCAGCGTGCAGGCCGTGGCAGCAACGCCCAGCGCCGCCACGCGCAACGCGGGCGTCATCGGCGGCAAGGGCGGCGACGGCTTCAACGGCTGGCGCAGGTCATCACGGAACACCAGCCGCAGCGTGACGTAAGTGGCGCCGATCGCCAGTACCGACGGCAGCGCAAAGGTCGCCAGCCACGGCCCCAACGCAGGCATGCGGTCGCCGAACACGACAAGATTGGCGGGGTTGGAGATGGGCAGCACAAAGCTGGCGGCATTAGCGATGAACGCGCACACATACAAGTACGGCAGGGGCGGCGCGCCCACGACACGCGTCACGGCGTAGACGGCGGGCGTCAACACCACGGCCGTCGCGTCGTTGGACAGCAGCACGGTCACCACCGTGCCCACCAGGAACACCAGGTCGAACAGGCGCCGTGACGAGCCGGCGGCGTGGTCGGCCGCGGCCACGGCCACCCAGTCGAACAGGCCGGCCTGCCGGGCCACTTCGGACACCAGCATCATGCCGATCAGAAACAGGTAGACGTCGGTGCCTTCCAGGATGGCGGCGCCGGCCTGGGTGGCGGGCAGCAGGCCCAGCCCTACCAAAGCCAGGGCGCCTGCACAGGCCCAGACGTATTCAGGCAGGCGCCAGGGGCGGAACAAAATCGACATGGTGGTCGCCGCGGCGATCAACCAGATCAAGGCATTGGAAAACAGCATGCTGTAAGGAAGGAACCAAGGTCAGGTCTTGGCCGGGCGGCCAGATCGGGAGTCAACAAGCAGGGGGAGAGACAGCGGGATTGTAGACATCGCCAAGGGAAAAATCACGGCGGAAAAATGGCGGAGGAAAGGGCGGCGGTGCAGACAAGAAATCAGCCCGCGCGGCGGCGGGCTGAAGCGGATTGATTGCGAGGGGGCTGCGGGCTACCAGGGCGCCAGCGACAGCGCGAAAGCAGCGGCGACAACAATGACGATGACGGTCAGGATTTGCTTGGTTCGCATGCAGACTCCTAATGCAACGGAAGGCGGATAGCCGGGTCGTGCGGGCTTGCTGTGCCAGCACGGCGATGACATAGCTTGCTGCAAAACGCGCGCGCTTGCCTGTGCAGCGGTTGCCGCATGTATCACCAGATGTCAGAGGCTCGGCGGCGCTGCCGAGTCGCGGTATAACAAATGGCATCCCCATTGGCACCCCCGATGGCGCCTCAATTGGCACCCGCTACCCAGAACGAGACACCGCCATGCAAAACCCTGTCACGCGAGACATCGTGCAATTGCGTCCGGAAGGCCTGTACTGCCCCGCCGGGCGCTTCTACATCGACCCGTGGCGGCCGGTGGACGTGGCGGTGCTGACGCATGGCCATGGCGACCACGCGCGTGTGGGCATGGGCCGCTATCACACCAGCGCCGAAGGCCTGCCCATCCTGCAATGGCGGCTGGGTGATCAGGAATATCACGTGCACGGCTATGGCGAGGCCTTCACGCTGGGCGATGCGCGGGTGTCGCTGCATCCGGCCGGCCATGTGCTGGGTTCGGCCCAGGTGCGTATCGAAACAGGCGGTGAAGTCTGGGTGGTGTCGGGCGACTACAAACGCCAGCCGGATCCGACCTGTTCGCCGTTCGAAGTGGTGCCCTGCGACACCTTCATCACCGAAGCCACGTTCGGCCTGCCGATCTACCGCTGGCCCAGCGCGGCCGACGTCGCCCGCGACATCGTGCAATGGCGCGACCACTGCGCCACACGCGGTGAGGCCGCCATTCTGTACTGCTATGCGCTGGGCAAGGCGCAGCGGGTGCTGGCGGAACTCAAACCGTTTGCCGACCGGCCCGTCTACCTGCACGGCGCCATTGCAGCGGGCGTTGACGTGTACCGCCGCGCGGGCGTCGATATGGCGGACACGCGCCTGGTCATCGACGCGCAAGGCTCGGCGCCCGCCCCAGGCACGGGGCTTGCTGGTGAGCTGATCCTGGCGCCGCCGTCGGCCGCTGGCAGCGCCTGGTTGCGTCGCTTTCGCCGGGCGCAGCATGGGTTTGCGTCGGGGTGGATGCGGCTGCGCGGCAACCGCCGGCGCCGCAACATGGACCGCGGATTTATTGTTTCCGACCATGCGGACTGGCCCGACCTGTTGCGCACCATCCGCGATACCGGCGCGCGCCGCGTGATTGCCACGCATGGCGACACCGACGCACTGGTGCGCACGTTGAACGAAAGCGGCGTGGCGGCCGAGACGCTGGCCACGCAGTATGGCGAGGACGATTGACCCGGCGCTGATGCCGCTGAACAGGAGACGGACTCCAGCATGAAGCGATTTGCGGCGTTGTATCAGGAACTGGACCGCAGCACCGCCACCTTGGATAAGCGGGCGGCGCTGGTGGCGTACTTCCGCGATGCGCCGCCGCGCGACGCCGTGTGGGCGCTGTACCTGTTGGCGGGCGGCAAGGTCAGCAGCGCGCGCCGCAAGATCGCCGCGGTGGGCGAATTACGCGCGTGGGCGTCGGCGGCGTCGAACACCCCGCCGTGGCTGGTGGACGCCAGCTACGACCAGGTCGGCGACCTTGCCGAAACGCTGGCGCTGCTGGTGCCCGATCCCGAACATGCTGCGCCTGAGCGCGGCTTGGCCGACTGGATCGAAGAAGTGCTGGTGCCCATTGCGAATCGCGATGAAGCCGAGCGCCGCAACGTGATCGTCACCGCTTGGCTGGGCCTGCCCTTTGACGAACGGCTGGTCTTCAACAAGCTGTTGACCGGTGCGCTGCGCGTGGGCGTGTCGCAGCGCATGGTGCAACAGGCCTTGGCCGAGATGTCGGGCGTGCCAATTGCCCGGATCGCGCAGCGCATGTTGGGCGCGTGGTCGCCCAGCCCGGCGTTCTTGCGCGACCTGCTCAGCGCGGAAGACCTGCCCGGCGACCGTCAACAACCTTATCCGTTTTTTCTGGCGTCGCCGCTGGAAGTCGAACCATCGACGCTGGGCGCCATCGACGACTGGCTGGTGGAATGGAAGTGGGACGGCATACGCGCGCAGCTGATCCGGCGACATGGCGAAGTGGCGCTGTGGTCGCGCGGGGAAGAGCGGCTGGACGGCCGCTTTCCGGAAGTGGAGGCGGCCGCCGCCGCGCTGGATGTGGACGCCGTGCTGGATGGCGAGCTGCTTGCCTGGCAAGACGACACCGCCGAACCTATGCCGTTTTCTGCATTGCAGACGCGCATCCAGCGCTTGAAGCCGGGACCCAAATGGCTGGCCGAGGCGCCGGTGCGGATGTTGGCCTACGACCTGCTGGAACTGGACGGCGCCGACCTGCGCGACTTGCCCCAAACCGAACGTCGCGAGCAGTTGGAAGCCCTGTTGCTGCGGCATCCCGACCCGCGCTTGCGGCTGTCGCCCGTGGTACCGCTGACGGATTGGGACGCAGCCCGAACGCTGCGCGAGCAATCGCGCGAGCGCGGCGTGGAAGGCTTCATGCTCAAGCGCGCCAGCGCCGCCTATCAAAGCGGCCGCCGCCGGGGCGACTGGTGGAAGTGGAAGATCGACCCGCTGACCATCGACGCCGTGCTGCTGTATGCGCAATCCGGGCACGGCCGGCGCAGCACGCTGTACACGGACTACACCTTTGGTGTGTGGCAGGGCGACGCGCTGGTGCCCATCGCCAAGGCGTATTCCGGCCTGGACGACAAAGAAATTCTTGAACTCGACCGCTGGCTGCGTGCGCATACGCGCGAGCGATTCGGCCCGGTGCGGTCCGTGGAGCCGGTGCAGGTATTCGAGCTGGGGTTTGAAGGCGTCAACCTGTCCAAGCGGCATAAGTCCGGCGTGGCCGTGCGCTTTCCGCGCATTCTGCGCTGGCGCCGCGACAAGCCTGCGGCCGAGGCCGATCAGCTGGACACCTTGAAGGCGCTGGCGCGATGAGTGGTGCAGGCGCTGGGCGCAAGTCCAACCGGGACGCACCGCTGGCCGCGTGGTTCGAAGCGCGCGGCTGGAAGCCGGCCAGCTTTCAACGGGAAACGTGGCGCCGTTATCTGGACGGGGAATCCGGGCTGCTGCACACGCCCACCGGCAGCGGCAAGACGCTGGCGGCGTTTGGCGGTCCGCTCTTGGAGGCCTTGGCGCAGACGGATGCGGAACCTTTGCCTGCCGGCAGCGGGCCACAAGTGTTGTGGGTGACGCCGTTGCGGGCGCTGGCCGCGGATACGGCGCGTGCGTTGGCGCAGGTGTCCAGCGAGCTGGGCGTGGCGTGGACGGTGGCGCTGCGTACGGGCGACGCCAGCGCGCGCGACAAGCGGCTGGCGCGGCAGGGCAAGGCGCAGGTGTTGGTGATTACGCCGGAGTCGCTGGCGCTGTTGCTGTCATATGCCGACGCTTCGTCGCGGTTCCGCGCGCTGCGCGCCATTGTTGTCGATGAATGGCATGAGTTGCTGGGCAACAAGCGCGGCGTATTGCTGCAACTGTGCCTGGCGCGGCTGCGGCGGCTGTCGAGCCAGGCGCGCACCTGGGGGCTGTCGGCCACCTTGGGCAACTTAGACGAAGCGCGCGAGGTGTTGCTGCCCCACACGCCGGATAGCGCCTTGGTGTCGGGCGCAAGGCCGCGCAAGGTCACCATCAGCACCTTGCTGCCCGAGCGCAACGCGGGCCTGCCTTGGGCCGGACATCTGGGTTTGTCGCAACTGCCTCGCGTGTTCAAGCGGCTGTTCGACGTGCGCGCCTCGCTGCTGTTCACCAACACGCGCGCGCAGGCCGAGCTGTGGCATCGCGCGCTGGAATCCATCTGGCCGGAAGCGCCGGCCACGCTGGCGCTGCATCACGGGTCGCTGGACCCGCGTCTGCGCGCGGCGGCCGAGCAGGGCTTGCGCGACGGCACGATCCGCTGCGTCGTGGCCACGTCCAGCCTGGACCTGGGCGTGGACTTTCCCGCCGTGGATCAGGTGTTGCAGATCGGCAGCCCCAAGGGCGTGGCGCGGCTGCTGCAACGCGCCGGGCGCGCCAAGCACCGGCCGGGGGAATCGGGCCACGTCATCTGCGTGCCGGCGCAGGCGCTGGAGCTGGTGGAATACGCCGCCGCGCGCCAGGCGATTGCGCGCGGCGCCATCGAATCGCGTCCGCCGCTGCGAGGCAGCCTTGATGTGCTCGCGCAGCACGCGGTGACGCTGGCGCTGGGCGGCGGGTTCGACGGCGATGCCTTGCTGGATGAGGTGCGCGGCACGCATGCGTATGCCGAGCTGGACCCGGCGACGTGGCAAGCGGTGCTGGACTTCATCGTGCAAGGCGGCCGGGCCTTGGCCAAGTACCCGGACTTTCATCGCGTGGTGCGCGATGACGATGGCTGCTACCGCGTGCATGACCGCCGCATCGCGTTTCGCCATCGCTTGTCGATCGGTACGATCACCGCCGACGGCGCGGTGTCGGTGAAGTATCTGCGCGGCGGCGGGCTGGGGTCGGTGGAAGAAGGTTTTCTGGCGCGCTTGCGGCCGGGCGACCGCTTTCAATTCGCTGGCCGCACGCTGGAGCTGGTCAGGCTGGAAGGCATGACGGCGTATGTGCGGCGCGCCAAGGGCGGCGATGGGCCGGTAGCGACGTGGCAGGGCGGGCGCATGCCTTTGTCGACGCAGTTGGCGCGCGAGGTCGAAAGCTTGTATGCGCATCCGCGCGAACATGCGGAGATGCGCGCCGTGGAACCGCTGCTGCGCATCCAGGAGCAGGCCAGCGCCTTGCCGGACAGGGGCCGACTTGTCGCCGAACGCATTGCCACGCGGCGCGGCATGCATCTGTTTTTGTTTCCCTTTGCGGGACGCGCGGTGCACGAAGGCATGGCGGCGATGATCGCGCTGCGCTGGGGACGGCGGCAGGCGAACACGTTTTCTTTCACGGTCAATGACTACGGCCTGATGCTGACGCTGGCCGAACCGGCCGAGCTGGATGACACCGTGCTGCGGCAGCTGCTCAGCCCCGACAACATGGCCGACGATTTGCGGGATGGCGTCAACCTGGGCGAGATGGCGCGGCGTCAGTTCCGCGAGATTGCGCGGGTGGCGGGGCTGTTGACGCCGTCCTTGCCGGGGCGCGAGGCGCGCTCGCTGCGGCAGGTGCAGGCGTCCAGCGGCCTGCTCTATGACGTGCTGCGCCGTTACGATCCGGATCATCTGCTGCTGGCGCAGGCCGAGCGCGAAGTCTTCGAACTTCAGCTTGAAGCGCCGCGCCTGATGGCGGCGCTGCACGATTGCGAAGCGCGCACGCTGGCGCTGTGTACACCGCGCGCGCTGACGCCGCTGTCGTTCCCGCTGTGGACGGAAAGCCTGCGCGGGCAGCTCAGCACCGAAACCTGGCAGGCGCGAGTGCGGCGCGCAGCCGCGCAATTGGAGAAACGCTATGCACGCATCGGCTAAGCATCACGAGGAAGGGCGCTATGCACGCAACGGCTAAGCATCATGAGGAAGGGCGCTATGCACGTATCGGCTAAGCATCACGAGGAAAGGCGCTATGCACGCATCGGTTGACCATCACGACGGCGCGGCGTTGGAGACGGTGATGGCGGGCGAACCCGTCGTGTTGCTGGGCGAGCGCGCCTTGTTCTGGCCCGCGCGGTCGCGGCTGGTGATCGCCGATCTGCACCTGGGCAAAAGCCATGTGTTCCGCCGCGCCGGCATCGCGGTGCCTAGCGGCGCGACGCAAGCCGATCTGCAACGGCTGGGCCGGCTGATCACGCTGACCGGCGCGCGCAGCCTGTGGGTGGTGGGCGACGTGTTGCACGGCCCGTCCGCGCAAGCCGCGTGGCGCGACGCATGGATGACGTGGCGGCGCGCGCACGCGGACCTGGATGTGGCTGTGCTGGCCGGCAACCATGACCGCGCGCTGGAAGGCGACGCGATGGGCATGCGGGAGCTGGGCGACGCCGTGGCTGATGGCCCGTTCCTGTTTCGCCATGTGCCGCGCGCCGATACGCAAGGCCGCCATGTGATCGCGGGCCATGTACACCCCAAAACGCGCGTGGCCGGCGTGCCGCGCAGTTGGCCCGCGTTCTGGCTGCGGCCGGAAATGACCGTGCTACCGGCGTTTTCGGATTTCACGGGCGGCTTCGCGGTGCGGCCGGAACCGAGCGCGGCGCTGGTGGCTTGCGTGGAGGGTGAGACGGTGCCGTTGGGGGCGATGACGCCGGGGGCGCGGTAGCTGAGTGCGATAGGGGCGGGCGTGTGGGCGGATCTGCCTGGCGGATAGCGCAGGCAGATGTGCGGGGCTGTACTGACTATCGAACCGGATAGCGGACCTGAAAGGCGGCCTGACAGCGAACCTGACAGCGGACCGGAGAGCGGGCCTGACAAACCGACCTGCCTGGCAACAGGCACGGGGCTTGCTGGATGTGGGTATGTCCTTTCGTACATTGCCCCGTTCCATGACCGATCCCGCTACCCCGGCTCCGCTGTTGGAATCCCCGTTGCACGCGCTTTCGCAACTGCTTGCCGACGTCCGTCCGCAAATGGACCCTGGGCCGATGTTGCAAAGGCTGGTGGAACATGGCCATGACCAGCTGGCGTTGCCGGGAGGCGGCGACACACTGGCGCGGTGGCGGGCGCTGGCCTGCGTGGCGGCAGCGGACCTGAGCCTGGTCAAACTGTTCGAAGGCCACACCGACGCGCTGGCGATCCTTGCAGAATTGTCCGGGTCGCCGGAGGCTATGGACGCCGCCTTCTTCGCAGCGCCTCAGGTGCGACGCTGGGGCACGTGGTGCGCCGAGCCGCCCACGCATCGCTTGAGCATCGTGGCCGAGCCGGAAAATTCGGCGAGCGATTCGGCAAGGCCAACGTCCTCTTCCACCCTCCGCTACGCCCGTCTCAACGGCGCCAAAGCCTGGTGCTCCGGCGCGGCGTCGATCAGCCATGCCGTCGTCAGCGGCTGGAATGCGGCGGGTGAGCCGTGCCTGGCCGCCGTCGCGCTCGACCAGCCGGGCGTGACGATTACCGACCGGGGCTGGCACGCCGTGGGCATGCGGGCATCGGGCAGCGTGGACGTGGTGTTCGATGACGCGATAGGCGTGCTTATCGGCGCGCCGGGCGCCTACGTGCACCGCCCCGGTTTTCTGCACGGCGGGGCAGGCGTGGCAGCGTGTTGGTACGGCGGCCTGGTCCGCGTGGCCGACACCTTGCGGCTGGCGCTGTCAAAAACGTATGCAACCCCGGCGCCTTCAACCTCCGGCGCTTCGACCCCGGGCGCTTCAACCCCGGGCGCTTCGACCTCGGCCGCTCCGACCCCCGGCGCTTCGACGCCGGGACCGCCGACTCCGGCGTCCCCAGACCCGCACCGTTTGGCGCACCTGGGCGCGATCGACGTGGCCATGGTGCAGGCGCGTGCGGCGTTGCGTGACGCTGCCGCCTACATCGATGCGCATCCGCAAGAGGACTGCGCACTCGTCTGCGCACGAGCCAGGCTGGCGGTCGAAGCGGCGGCGTCCGGCGTGCTGGAACGCGCGGGGCGTGCACTGGGCGCGGGGCCGCTATGCCGCGACGCGGCCTTCGCGCAGCTGATGGCGGACCTGCCCGTCTTCATCCGGCAAAGCCACGCCGAACGCGATCAGGCGGCGCACGGCGCCGCGCTGCTCAAAGCTCTCCATCCCGATCCCTCCCGCGATTCACTCAACCCGGAGCCGCCATGGGCGCTGTAAAGGACCACTTCGAAACGCTATATCGCAAGCATGCCGATCCCTGGCATGTGGCCAGCGCGTGGTACGAGCGGCGCAAGCGCGAATTGCTGCTGGCCACCTTGGCCCGCGAAACCTATGTGCATGCTTTCGAACCGGGTTGCGGCGCGGGCGACATGACGCGCCGGCTGGCGCTGCGCTGCACGCGGCTGTGCGCCGTGGACCTGGCCAGCTCGGCCATCGGCCGCTGCCGGGCACGTCTGGCGGCCGACGGCATCCGTCACGTGGACGTGATGGCGCTGGACCTGCCGCACGACTGGCCGCCCACGCCGGCGGACGGCTTCGATCTCATCGTCGTCTCTGAACTGGCGTATTACCTGGACGAAGAGACGCTGGCCCAATTTCTGTCTGCCGTGGACGCGTCGCTGGCGCGTGGCGGTGAACTTGTGGCCTGCCATTGGCGTCCGGATTTTCATGACCGGCGGGTGTCGACCGATGCCGTGCACGACGCCATGGCGGCGCTGCCCGGCCTGACGCTGCTGGCCCATCATTATGAAGCCGAGTTCCGCCTGGACCTCTGGCGCCGGCAAGCGTAGGACGCGACCATGATCGGAATCTGCATCCCGGCGCATGACGAAGAGGATTACATCGGCGCCTGCCTGCGCGCGGCCACGCACGCGGCGCGGCATCCGCGCTTGAATGCCGAAGCCGTGCGCATCGTGGTGGTGCTGGACCATTGCGCGGACCGCACGGCCACGCTGTCGGCGGCCTGGCCGGTGCAATGCGTCAGCATCCAGGCCCGCAATGTGGGCGTGGCGCGCGCGGTGGGTGCGCAGCATCTGCTGGACGCCGGCGCGCGCTGGCTGGCGTTCACCGACGCCGACACCCGCGTGTCGCGCAACTGGCTGGTGGACCAGCTGTCTCTAGGCGCCGAGGTCGTGTGCGGCACGGTGGGCGTGTCGGGATGGGGGGCGCATGGCGCGTACTCGGCCTCTGCGCGCCAACGCTTCGCGCAGCACTACCAGGACCGCGACGGGCATCGCCACGTGCATGGCGCCAACCTGGGCGTCGATGCGAATGCCTACCGGCGCATCGGCGGCTTTGCCGCGCTGTCGTGCAGCGAGGACCAGGCGCTCGTCGACCGGCTGGAGCAGGGCGGCGCCCGCATCGCGTGGTCCAGCCTGCCTCGCGTCACCACCAGCGCGCGGCCGTATTCGCGGGTCGAGGGCGGCTTTGCCACCGCACTGCGCGAAGGCTGGGACCAGCAGGACTGATCCCGCACCGCCCGGCACATCACTTGCTGCGCATCTCCTAAGTCCGCAGTGCAATCCCTCGGACCACGACAGACCTAAACCCAGGAGGTGCAGCATGAACCGTGACCAACGTTACCCGTGGCGCGACGATGAAGACGATTTCAATCGCGATCCCGGCGGCAGAAATGCGAGCGATCCGGCCGACGAGGCCGGGGGCTACCCGGGCCGCTACCCGCACCGGCAGGCGCAGCAGCGCGGCCGCTACGCCGGCGACGCGCCGCGCGACCCGTACCGCCAGGGATCGGATCGCCAAGGCCTGGTTCGCCAATACGGGTCAGACCGCCCCAACGCCGGCGGGCAGGAACCCTGGCATGACCCGGCGCCGTCGTTCGGCTATCAGGGCGAAGGCACGCGCCGCGCGCCAGGCACCCGCGAAACCCGGGACGCAGTGCGCAGCCGCAGCGCAGACCCCGGCCAAAGCAGCTATGGCGGCTTCAGCCATCAAGACCCGTCCTACCAGCGCGAACAGGTGTATGGATCGCGCCAGCCGTCCTACAGCGGTCCTACTTCGTTTGGCGATGACGAAGGCGGCTACTACGGTGACCGCCCGCAATGGTCCGACGAACCAGAAGCGTCGTTCGAAACCGCCGAGCGCGGCGGCTACAACCGGGGGCCCACCGCGTGGCGCGACCGCGGGTCCCGCCGTACCGACCCCAAGGGCTACACGCGCTCTGACGAACGCGTGCGCGAAAACGTCTGCGAGCATCTGGCGCATAGCGGGCTGGACGTCAGCGACGTGTCCGTGGCGGTGGCCGATGGCTGCGTCACGCTGGAAGGCACTGTGCCCGACCGCCGCACCAAGCACCGCATCGAAGACTGCACCGATGCCTGCGCCGGCGTGCAGGACGTCGACAACCGGATCCGCGTAGCGGGCAAAGCCGAAGCCAGCAAAGCCAGCCAGGGTCCTGCTGCGTAATCGCATCCCCCCGGCGCGCGTGGCGGTCGGGGGGCCTTGGGATGCATGGCGGACTCCGGTCGGAAAAATCTACCGGGCCATGGACATTCTGCCGTGCCGGCGCGGTGGCTCAGGCCACCAGGCGCGTCGCCAAGGCAAGTGTGACCAGGATGGCGGTGCCTAGCATCCAGAAACCAGCGGCCAGCGCAATCAGCACCGGTACGCGGGCAGAACGGGAACGCTGCGCGCTGACGCTGGCCGTCGCGGCCTGCGCTGCGGCAATGTTGCCGTCATTGGCGGCTTGTGACGCCGGGGCCAACGGTTTGATCACGATGGGAGTGGCCGCGATCGGAGTGGCCGCAGGCGGCGGATCCAGACGAACGATCAACGGAGTGCCGACAGCCGTCGGCGTAAGGGCGGGTGCGGGGGAGTTCATGGCAGTCTCGGCTAGGGTGAGCAATACCACAACGATTGAAGGGGCGGCGACAGCAGACGCCGAGCGGACAAGCGCGGTTCTACAGCAAGCCGCGTGCCTGACCCCCGCATCCCACCCTCGCAGGCATGAAACTTGCTGACAGCGCCGCCAACAAAGAAGCATCAATCTATAAGGAATCACTATGACAACGCTTAACGACCTGACCGTGGCGATACTCGCCGTCGACGGATTCGAGCAGGTGGAGTTGACCGGCCCACGTCACAGCCTGCAAAGCGAGGGCATCCGTACGGTGCTGATCTCGGCACGTACCGACCCCATTCTGGGCATGCACCACGACAAACCCGGCGACCGCTTTCCGGTCGACCTGACGTTCTTGCAGGCGGCCACCGAACCCGCCGTCTTCGACGCGGTGCTGCTGCCCGGCGGCGTGGTGAACGCCGACGAAATCCGCATGCAGCCCAAGGCGCAGGAATTCGTCCGCGCCATGGTCGATGCGGGCAAGCCCGCGGCGGTGATCTGCCATGGCGCATGGCTGTTGATCTCTGCGGGTGTGGTCAAGGGCCGCAAGCTGACCAGCTGGCCTTCCTTGCAGGATGATCTGCGCAACGCCGGGGCCGAGTGGGTCGATGAAGAGGCGGTCGTCGATGGCAACTTGGTGTCCAGCCGCAAGCCGGACGACATCCCGGCCTTCAACCGCGCCTTCCTGGACGTGCTGCGCACGGCCCGGCGTTGAACTCAGCGGCAGAGCGTTGCAAATTGCACAACGAGGGCGCCCCAACGGTTTCGGCAGCCGTGGGCAGCGCCCTCGTTACACTCCCCCAAGCGGAAAAATCGGGCCGGTTCGTTCCTGTCCCCGCTATGACCCTGTATAGTCCTTCGCGTGCTTCACAAATTGTGACTGCACTCCGTTTCGCTTCGCCTCGCGTCTTGGCGCAGCCCGCATCCGCAAGCCCGCACCCTCTGACCCGGTTCCGCCCCTATGCCGAATTCGTCGCCTCAGCGCGTCCGCCGTTACACCGTTCCTAAAACCCTGCTGGCCGGCTTCGTCGTTGCCGCGCTCGCCACGCTAGTCATCGCCTTCGTCAACGTACGATCGGCCGAGACGCGGGTGCAGGCGGTGACGGCCATGGATCGCAGCACCGAAACGCTGCGCCAGCTGAGCCTGTTTAATTCAGCGTTGAAAGACGCCGAAATCGGGCAGCGCGGCTTTCTACTGACGGGCGACCCTACTTATTTGCAGCCGTATCTGCGTTCGCTGCCGCTGATTGAACAGCGCCTGGCGATTGTCAAAGAAGCCGCTGGCGACGAGTCATCGCAGCGCCGGATCGCTAACGATATCGAAGGCATCACGCGTCAGAAACTTGCGGAACTGCGCGACACGATTGAAATGCGCAAGGCCGGCGACATCGAAGGCGCCATGGCCGTGGTGCGCACCGATTCCGGCAAAGAAGCCATGGACCGCCTGCGGGACCTGGTGGCCGATCTGTACACGCGCCAGATGGGCGTGCTGGCCGCAGACAAAGAAGCGTGGGCGGCAGCAGCGGCGACTTCCACCTATTACTCCTGGGGCGGATCGCTGGTGTTACTGGCGTTGATTCTGATATCCGCCGTCGTGACCATCCGCGAATACCGCGACAAGGCGCGCCAGACTTGGGTCACGGCCGGGCTGTCGGGCTTGAGCCTGCGCCTGCAAGGCGATCACCGCGTTGAAGAAATCGGCAAGCGCTCGCTGGACTTCCTGGCGGAGTATCTGGATGCCAACGTGGGCGCGGGCTACGTGGTGGATCGCAGCAGCGGCGAACTGGAACTGTTTGGCGGCTTTGCCATGCCGGCAGATCGTCTGGCGCAACGTATCCAGCCGGGCGAAGGCTTGGCAGGCCAGGCCGCCGTGTCGCGCAAGCTGATGCATGTGCGGAATGTGCCGGCAAACCATCTTGAAGTCTCGTCGGCCACGGGCCGGTCGAACCCGGCCGAGCTGATGCTGGCGCCCGCCATTCAGAACAACCGCATCTACGCTGTCATCGAATTGGGATTCAACCACCCGGTGGGCCAGGCCGAACGCAGCCTGCTGGAAGGCGCGTCGGAAGTGCTGGCGTCTTCGATCCGCGCGGGGCTGGATCGCACGCGTCTTGAGTCGCTGCTGGAAGAAACGCAGCGCCAATCGGAAGAGCTGCAAACGCAGCAGGAAGAATTGCGCGTCAGCAACGAAGAACTGGAACAGCAGAGCCGCATTCTTCAGGAATCGCAGGCGCGCATGGAACTGCAACAGACCGAGCTTGAGCAGACCAACACGCACCTGGAGTCGCAAGCCGACCAGTTGCTGCGCGTGCAGGACGCGCTGACGGACAAGGCCCGCCAACTGGCGCAGGCCAGCCAATACAAGAGCGAATTCCTGGCCAACATGAGCCACGAACTGCGCACGCCGCTTAACTCCACGCTGATCCTGGCCAAGCTGCTGTCGGACAACAAGCCGGGCAACCTGTCGACGGAACAGGTCAAGTACGCGCAGACGATCTACGCGGCCGGCACCGACCTGCTGACGCTGATCAACGACATTCTTGACCTGGCCAAGATCGAAGCAGGCCAGGCGACGGTTGAGGTTGAGCAAGTCCACGTGGCCCCGCTGCTGCAACGCCTGCTGGACCCGCTGCGCCCGATCGCGCAGGAAAAGGGCCTGGCGCTTAAATTGGACGTGGATGAAGACGTGCCCGACGCCATCCACACCGACCCGCAACGGCTGGGCCAGGTGCTGAAAAACCTGCTGTCTAACGCCTTGAAATTCACGGAGCAGGGCTCGGTGGCGCTGCATGTGTCGCGCGCGCCCGGCAACCGGGTGGCGTTCGCGGTGAAAGACACCGGCATCGGCGTGGCGCAAGACCAGCAGGAACTGATCTTCGAAGCCTTCCGGCAGGCCGATGGCAGCACGCATCGCAAGCATGGCGGCACGGGCCTGGGCCTGTCGATTTCGCGGGATCTGGCTGAGCTGCTGGCGGGGTCGCTGACGGTGACCAGCGAGCCGGGCAAGGGCAGCGTGTTCACGCTGACGGTGCCGGTGCGCATGGCGATCGTGACGCCGACGCCGGCCCAGCGTGCACGCAGCGCCCCGGTGCCTGCGGCGATGGACATGGCGGCGCGCGCGCGCGGCAACGCCGCCGCCGCGCTGGACCGGATCGCCAATACGTCGGGCGTTGACGCGTCGGACGCCGCGATGGCGGATGCCGACGGCGCACAAGATACGTCCTTGGGCCGCACGCCCGGCCGCAGCATTCTGGTCATTGAAGACGACGAGCGCTTTGCCGGCATTCTTGCCGACCTGGCGCGCGAGATGAGCTTTGACTGCCTGCTTGCGCACACGGCCAGCGATGGTCTGGCCATGGCCGCCAAGCACACGCCCAACGCCATCGTGCTGGACATCAACCTGCCCGACTTTTCCGGCCTGGGCGTGCTGGATCAGCTCAAGCGCAACCCGGCGACGCGTCACATCCCGGTGCACGTGGTGTCGGTCGCCGACTACGCACAGGAAGCGATGGGCCGCGGCGCCATCGGCTACGCGCTCAAACCGGTCAAGCGCGACGAACTCGTGCATGCGCTGCAACGGCTTGAGGCCAAGTTCACGCAGAACCTGCGACGCGTGCTGGTGGTGGAAGACGATGACCGCCAGCGCGAAAGCGTGCGCCAGCTGCTGGCCCGCAATGACGTTGAAATCATTCTGGCGGCAACGGCTTCGGCCGCGTTGGAACAACTGCGCGAAGTCACCTTTGATTGCGTAGTGATGGACCTTAACCTGCCCGACATGAGCGGCTATGAATTGCTGCGACAGATGACCGAGCAGGACAGCGTGTCGTTCCCGCCTGTCATCGTGTACACGGGCCGCGCCCTGTCCCGCGACGAAGAGCAGAACCTGCGCCGCTTTTCCAAATCCATCATCATCAAGGACGCGCGTTCGCCCGAGCGTCTGCTGGATGAAGTGACGCTGTTCCTGCATCAGGTCGAAGCAGAACTGCCGCCGGAGCAGCGCCAGATGCTGGAGCAGGCCCGCAGCCGCGAGGCGGGTCTGGAAGGCCGCACGGTGCTGGTGGTGGAAGATGACGTGCGCAATGTGTTTGCGCTGTCCAGCATTCTGGAGCCGACCGGCTTGCGCGTAGAAATTGCGCGCAACGGCCGCGAGGCGCTCGACGCGCTGGAACGCGCCGGCACGGACGGGCGCGCCGCCATCGATCTGGTGCTGATGGACATCATGATGCCCGAGATGGACGGCTACACCGCCATGCGCCAGATCCGCACGCAGCCGCAATGGCGCCGCCTGCCCATCATTGCGCTGACGGCCAAGGCCATGAAGGACGACCAGGAAAAGTGCCTGGCCGCCGGCGCCAACGACTACATTGCCAAGCCGCTGGATGTTGAGCGTCTGCTGTCGCTCGTCCGGGTGTGGATGCGAGGCTGACATGCCGCACAGGCTACGCGCGCGGATCGAAGACATCGAGCAGCGGCTGCTGCTCGACGCCATCTATCACCACTATCACTACGACTTTCGCGCGTATGCGCAAGCCTCGCTCAAGCGTCGGCTGCACAGCGCGTTGTTGCAGTTCGGCTGCAAGACGCTGTCGCAGCTGCAAGACCGCGTGCTGCACGAGCCCGCCGTCTTCACCGGGCTGCTGCAATACCTGACCGTGCAGGTCAGCGACATGTTCCGCGACCCCAGCTATTTTCTGGCGCTGCGCACCGAGGTCGTGCCGATCTTGCGCACCTATCCGTCCATCAAGGTGTGGGTGGCCGGGTGCAGCACGGGCGAAGAGGTCTATTCGCTGGCGATCCTGCTGCACGAGGAAGGGCTGCTGGACCGCACGCTGATCTACGCCACCGACATCAACCCGCATGCGCTGCGCGCGGCCGAGCAGGGCGTGTTCGACCTGGACCGCGTGGCGAGCTTCACCGAGAACCATGCGCGGGCCGGCGGCCGTAGTTCGCTGTCGGACTACTACACGGCCCGCTATGGGCGGGTGGTGTTCGACAAGGCGCTGCGCGAGCACATGGTGTTTTCCGATCACAGCCTGGCCACCGACAGCGTGTTCGCCGAAGTGCACCTGATTTCCTGCCGCAATGTGCTGATCTATTTCGAGCGCGATCTGCAAAACCGGGCGCTGAGCCTGTTCCATGATGCGCTGGTGCATCGCGGTTTTCTGGGGCTGGGGTCTAAGGAATCGTTGCGCTTTTCGGGCCAGGCCGATCACTTTGACGACTTCGTGCTGGAAGACCGCATCTATCGCAAGAAGGCGGGCCTATGAGCGGCAGCCTACCGACCTTGCCGCCGACCACGCCGGCGGCGATCGCCACGCCCAAGGCGCCGCCAGCCCCGTACGAAGCCATCGTCATCGGCGGATCATCCGGCGCCATCGATGCGTTGAACGTGCTGGTGCCATGCCTGCCGGCCAGCCTGCGGGCGGCGGTGATCGTGCTGCTGCATCTGCCGCGCGAACGCCGCAGCCTGCTCGTCGATATCTTCCGCGAACGGTGTGCGCTGACGGTGCGCGAAGCCGAAGACCAGCAGACCATCCGCCCGGGCTATCTGTACTTCGCGCCGCCCGATTACCACCTGCTGGTGGATCGCGGGCCGCGCCTGGCGCTGTCCATCGATGCGCCCGTCATGTTTTCCCGGCCGTCGATCGACGTGCTGTTCGAGTCCGCGGCGGATTGCTATGGCGAACGCCTGGTCGGCGTGCTGCTGTCCGGCGCGAATGAAGATGGTGCGCAAGGCCTGGCCGCGATACGCGGCGCGGGCGGCTACACCATCGTGCAGACGCCCGACAGCGCCGCCATGCCCACCATGCCCGAAGCTGCGCTGGCGCTCGCCTCGGGCCACCATGTCCTGACGCCGACCGCGATCGCGGCCACGTTCGCTCACCTTCACGCGCAACGCCTGATGTGATCCCTATTCGTTCCAACACTATGATCCTGACCTCCGCCAAGCCCACTGAAGACCGCATCAAATGCCTGCTGGTCGACGACGTTCCTGAAAACCTGGTTGCGCTGGAAGCGCTGCTGGGCAGCGATCGCGTCGAGGTCTTGAAGGCGCAATCCGGGCCACAAGCCCTGGAGCTGTTGCTCAGCCACGGCGACGTGGCGCTGGCGCTGCTCGATGTGCAAATGCCCGACATGAACGGCTTCGAGCTGGCCGAATTGATCCGGGGCAGCGAACGCACGCGCCACATTCCGCTGATCTTCATTACTGCCGGCACGCGCGAACAAAGCTGGCAGTTCCGCGGCTATGAAAGCGGCGCCGTGGACTTTCTGTACAAGCCCATCGACCCGCACATGCTCAGCATGAAGGCGAACGTGTTCTTCGAACTGCACGAGCGCAAGCGCGCGCTGGCGCGGCAGTTGGAAGAGCGCACCGAAGCGCTGCGCGTGAATGAAATGTTCATGGCCGTGCTGAGCCATGACCTGCGCACGCCGCTGCAATCCATCGTGATGGGGGCGGCGCTGCTGCAACGCCAGATCGACCCGACCCGCGTGGCGAGTCTTGCGCAACGCATCTCGCAAAGCGGCGAGCGCATGTCGGGGCTGATCGAAGACCTGCTGGATGTGACGCGCATCCGGCAGGCGGGCGGCTTGACGCTGGCGCCCACCGACGTCTGCATGCAGTCGCTGGTTGAGCGCACACTGGACGAAGTGCAGGCGGGCTTTCCGGAGCGCGCGGTCAAGGCGGTGTTCGAAGGCGATCTGGTCGGCACGTGGGACGGTAACCGGCTTTGCCAGGTGCTGGCCAACCTGGTGGGCAATGCCTTGCATCACGGCGAGCCCGATGTGCCGGTGCGCGTCGAGGCTGATGGAACGGGTTCGAGCCATGTGGTGGTGACGGTGAGCAATGGCGGCACCATCCCGCCGTCGCTGCTGCCGCATCTGTTCAACCCGTTCCGGGGCGGCGAGCGCCGGCCCGACAGCCACAAGGGGCTGGGGCTGGGCTTGTTCATTGCGCAGCAGATCGTGTTGACGCATGGCGGCAGCATCTGCGCAAACTCTATCGACGGCATCACCCGCTTCCGGGTGGAATTGCCGCGACAACTGCCCGCGCTGGCCACGCGGACCGCGTAGGGTTCGATAAAACCCGGTTCGCCTACGCCTTACTGCACCGACGTAGGCGTGGCAGGCCGCGACACTTGTGTCGGCATACGTTCGACGTTCAGCGACGTGGGATCCGTCGGCGACGGGCGCACGACCAGCGTATTGTTGGCGCCATGCGCGCCCAGATTAGGCAAATCGTTAGGCCGCGCCGCCATCGTGGCAAAGGGGCCGCCGCCCGTGGACGGCACGCCGTCCAGCGTCACCGCCGTGGCCCATGTGCCGCTGCGACGTGACAGCACCTGATAGCGCTGCGGGCCGCCTGCGGTGCGCGCCACGATGTAGAGCGTGCCGTCGATGATGTTGAGCGCAGGGGGCGATGCCGCCTCGGCCTCCAACCTGACCGGCTTGCCCTGTTCCACCAGCCACAGATGGCCGTCGGCACGTTCCAGAATCGCCAGCACGACGCTGCCCTGCGCGTCCACATTCAGCGCCGGCCGGCCGATGAACGGCACGCCCAGGTCGGACGCGGCGCTCCAATCCATATCCATGTCGGTCGTGTCGCCAATCTCGACGAGCTTGGTCAGGTGGTTGCTGCCGCGCTGGCGGAAGTAGAGTTCGACACGGTTTTCATGGTTGCGGATGGCGGCCAGCCCGCCCGCGGCTTCAGGCGCGGGCACGCGGCGCCAAGCGTGCCATTCGGGGCGTTGACCGGGGTGCGCGGGCAACTGGCGCGTGTAGAAGAGTTCGCCCCGGGTCGTGGCAGCGAAGATCACGTAGCGGCCGTCGGCGCCCAGCGTGGCGGCGGGCGAGCCGGTCGCGCCGTCCAGCGGCGGCAGCGTCTGCCACGTGCTCCAGCTGCCGTCGATGCCCGACGGCGCAATCCAATGCAGCAGGCCGTCGTAGCCCAGCGCGACGGCGGCGGCTTCACCGCGCGGCGCAACGGATGGGATCTGCGTCACGCGCAAGCCGCCCAGCGCCTGCCAGCCTTGCCAGGTGCCGTCGTGGCGTTGCTTGTTGGCCCAGACGCCGCCCAACGGATCGCGCGCCATCAGGCCTGCCGTGCCATCCGCATGCGCAAACGACACCAGTGGGCCGCTCGTGCGCCCGCCCAGGCTCTGCCAGCGTTGCTGGCCGGAATCCCAGCGGTTCACGGCGGCATTGGTTTCGCCCGCCGCAAACACCACCAGCCCGCCGCGCCCGTCGGGATACAACTGCGGCGCGATGTCCTGGCGCGAGACGTAATAGGCGCGCTGCACCCACGCCGCCGCCGGGCCGGCAGGTTCCTTGCAGCCCGTGGGGCCGGCGCAGTAGTGGTAGTCGTTCCAGGCGTAGTGCTGGAAGATCACCGACTTGGTGGCAATTTCCTGTTCGGCCAGATTGGTGGCGCGTTCCTGGCTGGGGTAGTCGATGTAGCCGGTTTCGGCGTAATTGCCGGGCGCGCGCAGCATGGCTTCGCGCACGAGCCGCGCGCTGGCGATGTGGTCTGGGTGGCCGTGGCCGGCGCAGCGCCAGCACAACTGCGTGTACGGCACGCTGATGGTGTCGTCCAGATGGCGCACTGTGGTGGGGCCGTACTGGCGGATCAATTCGGCTAGCGTGTCGATTAGTTGTTCGCGCGTGTAGACCTCGGGGTAGGGGCCCAGCGTGTCGACGCTTTGGCCTGCTTCGGATTCGGTGCGGCTAAGCGGAGTCAGGCTGCCCCAGCCTTTGCCCAGCCACGGATCTTTGAGCCGCATGTGCCACAGCTGCACACGCGGGTTTTCCTGCAAGGTGACGCGCGCGATGCGGCGCTGCCCCACCATGCCGGCATCCGATTTCCAGACGTCGGGCTTGTGCGCCATGTAGGCATAGGCGGCGCGCACGCCGCGTTCGCGGCCCAGCATGTAGGTTTCGCCTTCGCCCGCGTCGCTGGCGGTCAGGTAGACCACGCGCACGCAGCCGCCCGCCTCGATGTTGGAGGCGATGTCCGGATTCATGAATAGCAGGTCGTCGTCAAGGTGCGCGACGAAAGCCAGATCCTTGATGCCATGGCACTGCGCCAGCGTAGGCGGGGCGGCCCAGGCGGGCAGGCAGACAAAGGCGGCGGCTGCACAAAGTAGCGCCCGTCCCAGCGGGCGTGTCAGGGCCATCAACGAAGGCATAGATGAGCGCGCCACTTAAAAGGCGCGGCGCGGCAAAAGATAAAAGTGAAACGAGTATAGCGGCGAGGCGATACACGCAAATGTGGGAAGCGGCACAGGATGTTGAAGAGCGTGTCTGTGTGAAATCGGTGCGTCACCGTTTTCTGATGCTTGGGGTATCGGTATCGAAGGCGATGCCCATCGCCGCCGCCACGCCCGGCGCTTGCACGGGTAGTTCCCACGTCAGGAACACCTGCGTCAGATCCTCGTGTGCCGGAAAATCGTCGGGCTGGAAACCGCTGGCTTCGCGCCGTATGACGGCATGCGGCTGGCAGGTGTCGAACAGCATGGCCGCGCCGCGCGTCAGGGCAAGGCGCTGGCCGGTGCCGGGAAAATGCACGTCCAGCCCTTTGTCTTCGCTAAGGAACAGATTGCAGAAGACCGCGCCCGAGTATTGTTCGCCGTCGTGGTGATAGCGCGCGCCCCGGCACGCCATCAGCGCGATGTCGCTGGACGCAAGCACCTCTTGCAGCCCCAGCGCGCCCGCCCAGCCGTGCATGCGCTGCACACAGTCATCCAGGCCGGGCCATCGCAAGTGGGTACGGGCCAGTGACAGCTGCTCGACGTCGCCGGGTTCCAGCATCAGGTACTTGCGGATGTCGCGCTCCCAATCCGCTTGCACGCGCGGCGGCGGTGCCGGCACGTCGATGACGCCATGCCGTACCGCGCCGGCCACACTGCGGCTGCGCAACGCGCCGCCGCTACGAAAGTACGCGTTGGCGGGGGCTTGCATGATAGTGGGCGCTTGCGTCATGGGGTGCCGTTCAGCGTACGGAAAACGTCTTGCACGCACGCGTCCAGATGGCGCGCGGGCGTGCTGACCGGAAAGTGGCTGGAACTGACGGCATAGCTGTGAAACGCAATTTTTTCCGAAAAGGGAATCTCGCGGAGTTCGGGCAGGCTGAGCGCGCGCGACACCACCGGGTTTACGATCGACACGCCCAGGCCCTTGCCGACCATGGTGCAGATGGTGGTGGCGTAAGGCGTCTCAATGGACAGGTGGCGGGCATCGTCGGGAAAGTGGCGGTCGATGGCGGCGCGGTTGAAACTGCCCGACGGCAGGCAGATGAAATTCTCGCCCGCGAAGTCGGCGGGCGTCAGGCGCTTTTTGCGCGCCAGCCGGTGCGAGCGGGTCACGATGCCCACGCCGTACGCGGTGTTGATGCGTTCGTATTGCAGCCCCGGCACATCCGTCTGGATGGAACAGAAGCCGATGTCGCAAAACCCCGTGGCCATCCATTTGGCCACCACGTCGGAGCCGCCCGTGTTCACCACGACGGACAAGTCCGGGAAGGTCTGGCGGAACAGGCGGATGGCGTCGGGCAGCACGCACTGCGTGATCGAGCCCACCGCGCCCACACGCAGCAGGCCCGTGCCACGGCGGCGGATGGAACTGGCGCTGTCGTTCAACGATTCCAGGCCGATGAAGGCGCGTTCCACATCGACATAGAACGCGTCGGCCTCGGGCGTGGGGATCAGCCGCGTGCCCACGCGCTGAAACAGCTCAAACCCCAACGTGGCTTCAAGCAGCGCAATCCAGCGGCTGACGTTGGGCTGCGAGGTGTGCAACAGACCCGCCGCCGTCGTCATCGACCGCGTCATCATCACGGCGCGAAAGGCCTCGATCTGCTTGAAGTTCATCAGCGAATTATTCGTGGAAAGGCGTAGCGGCAATCATATCAATTTTGTATTTGAAGCTGTAAACCCCTGATTTGACGCATAAGTTGGCGCAGGCGGAGACTAGCCTTTCCTTAGCGATACCGGACCCGGACATGGAATCCAAAGTCAGCAGCCGATTAAAGCAACCGCTCGCCCCGGAGGTGCTTCAATACATTTTCCTGCCGCGCTTGAACCGCGAATTCTTCGCGAACTTCGAGATGCTGAATCAGATCAATCTTGCGCATTTGGTGATGCTGCATGACCAGGGCATTCTGGATCATGCGGCGGCCGTGCGTCTGGCGGGTGCGCTGCAAGCCATGCAGCAAGACGGGCCGGATGGCATCGAGCTGGACGCCGCCCGCGAAGAGGCCTACTTCAACTACGAAGCGCATTTGATCAAGCAGGTGGGCCAGGAGCTGGGCGGCCGGTTGCACACCGCGCGCAGCCGCAACGATATCGGCGCCACCATCGACCGCATGCGTGCCCGGGATTTTGCCGTGCAGATTGCGTCGGCGTTGATCGGCGTGGCCGACGCCGCGCTGACGCAGGCCGAGCGCTATGCCGACTGCGTAATGCCCGGCTATACGCACATGCAGGCGGCACAGCCGATCACCTATGGCTACTACCTGTCGGCGCTGGTGGATGCGTGGTCGCGCGATGTCGGCCGCCTGCTGCACGCGTTGGACACTGCCGACGCGTCGCCGCTGGGCGCCTGTGCGCTGGCGGGCACGTCGTTCCCGATTGACCGCCAGTCCACCAGCGCCATGCTGGGCTTTTCGCAGCCCTTGGCCAACGCGCTTGACGGCGTGGCGTCGCGCGACTTCGCGCTGGAACTGAGCGCCACGCTGTCGATCATGATGATCACCAGCAGCCGGATGGTGCAGGACTTCTATATCTGGTCCACGCCGGAATTCGGCTTCCTGAGCTTTCCGGACAGCATCGCCAGCACGTCCAGCATCATGCCGCAGAAGAAGAACCCGGCTGTGCTGGAATACCTGCGCGGCAAGACGGGCCACGTGATCGGCCTGACCACGGCGGCGCTGTCCACGGTGAAGTCCACGCACTTCACGCATTCGGGCGACAGCAGCCGGGAAAGCACGCGCACGTGTTGGGAAGCCTGCGACGAAACGGTGAAGTGCCTGGCGCTGATCCAGCTGCTGGTGGAAAAGGTGGAACCCAACCGCGCGCGCATGGCGGCGCGGGCGGCGGAAGATTTTTCCACGGTGACGGATCTGGCCGACCTGCTGGTCCGCCAGGCCGATGCCTCGTTCCGCGATGCGCACCACATCATTGGCGCCGTGGTGCGGCAGGCGCTGGAAGCCGGCATCCCCGCGCACGGCATCACGTCGGCCATGATCCATGACGCGGCCCGCGAACAGCTGGGCCGGGCGGTCACGCTGGGCGACGACGACATCGCCGCGTGCCTGGACCCCGTCCGCAATGTGGCGGCGCGCGTGTCACCCGGCGGACCAGCGCCGGCCGGCGTGCGCGCACATATTGCGGCGCAGCGCGGCGAGCTGGGGCGCCAGCGCGGCGAGATTGCTGCGGTGACGCAGCGCGTGGCCGATGGCCAGGCATGGCTGCGGCAGCGTGTGGATCAGCTGGTGTCTTCCACGTCTGATTCCGATCCTGGCTACACACCTGACATCGAATCCATATCGGGCGGCCGCTGCGTCAAGCAGGCCTGACCGGCCTATCGTCAAGGGGAAATCCATCATGAAAAAAACTATTGCCTTGTTTGCCATCGCGCTGGGACTCAGCGGGGCCGCGCATGCCCAGCCGTATCCCGTCAAGCCGATCACGCTGGTGGTGCCGTTTGCGCCGGGCGGAACGGTCAACCTGATGGGCCGCCTGCTGGCCAATCGCATGTCGGAATCGCTGGGCCAGCCCGTCATCGTCGAAAACAAACCGGGCGGGGGCGGCAGCATCGGCGCCAACTTCGTTGCCAAGGCGCCCGCCGATGGCTACACGCTGCTGCTGGCCACCATGGGTCAGCAATCAATCCAGCCCTTGCTGACCAAGAACCTGCCCTACGATGCGATGCGCGACTTTGCGCCCGTCGCGCTGTTCTCCACGGTGCCTAACGTGCTGGCCGTGTCGGCCGACGTGCCGGCCAAGACGGTGGCCGAACTGGTGGCCTACGCGCGGCAGAACCCGGGCAAGCTGAACATGGCGTCGGCGGGCATGGGGTCGGTGAATCATCTGACCGGTGAACTCTTCATGTACCGCTCCGGCGCGCGCTTTGAACACGTGCCGTATCGCGGCGCGGGGCCGGCTACGTCGGACTTGCTGTCGGGGCAGGTACAGGTGCTGTTTGCGAACTTGCCGAACGTGCTGGCCTACATCAAGCCGGGCAAGGTGCGCGTGCTGGCGGTGGCCAGCGCGGCGCGCAGTGCGGCGATTCCCGATGTGCCGACGCTGGCCGAGGCGGGCGTCAAGGATGCGGTGGTGGAATCCTGGTATGGCGTCATGGCGCCGGCCGGCACGCCTGACGATGTGGTGCGCAAATTGCAGGACACCGTCATCGCGCTGGCCAAGGATCCCGCCATGGTGGCGCAGCTGGCCGAGCAGGGCGCGGTGCCTTATGCCGGCACGCGCCAGGATCTGGCCAAGCTTTCAGACGAAGAAACGGCGCGCTGGAAGGCGATTATCGAAGGCGCGAACGTGCAGACGAATTGACGCGCGGGCGTGATCAAATTCATCGCGGGCAGTCTGAAGCGACCCTTCAGCCCCCGCGATTTTCGTAAGCCGTTTCCTTGCCGTCCGATTCGCTCATCTCCGCCCGCATGCGCGTGATCAGGTGTTGCTTCAGGCTGCCCAGCGCGTCGGGCGTCCAGCCCGGCACGCCGGTTACCGCCAGCCAGGCGTCCACATAATGCTGCGGGGCGTAGACGTGGCCATAGCCGATGGGCGTGGCCGTGCTGACCGACATGTCCAGCGCCAACTGAAACATCGTCACCACGGGCACCCAGCGCAGCTCGGGCGACACGTCGGGGCCGTAGGGCGGGTCCATCCAGGCGGGGCGGCGGTACAGGTCGCGGTAGTCGAAGAAAGTGACGGCGTCGCTGGCGTATTGCAGGAAGACGATGCGCATCGGCCCCCACGGCGCATCGGCCGGTACGCGTGAACCGTGCTGGTTCATAAAGCGCACGAAGGCGCCGTCGCGCAGTTCCGGCAGCCAGGCGGGCGAGCCAGGATTGCGGGCATCGGTAATGGCGCGCCAGACGCGGCTTTCAAAGGGCGGGCCGCTCCAGAGCGCACCTTGGATGGGGTCGCCGATCATCTCGAACAGCTCGGCCGATCTTGCTGAATTCATCGCACCCAGGCTCAGCCCATGCAGGTACAGTTTGGGCCGCTGGTCACGCGGCAACGTCGTCCAGTAGCCATACACGGCGTTGAACAGCGCCCGCGCGGCCTCGGATCCGTATTCGGGCTGCGCCAGCAGGGACAGCGGGCTGGACAGGTAGGAATATTGCAGCGCCACGCTGGCAACGTCTCCATGCAGCAGGTATTCCAGCGAGTCCATCGCGGCCGGGTCGATCCAGCCCGTGCCGGTGGGCGTTACGACCACCAGCGTGGACCGGTCGAAGGCGCCGACGCGCTGCATTTCTTTCAGCGCCAGTGCGGCGCGCGCCTCGGGCGTGTCGGCGCCGCGCAGGCCGACGTACACGCGGATCGGTTCCTTGGCGGCTTGGCCGGTCCGCGCGCCGACGAGATCCGCGCGCAGACCGGC